>JAFEAR010000202.1 GCA_018266335.1 Bdellovibrionales bacterium | reverse complement strand
CCCGCGCGATGCGTGGCGCGAGTTAGAGCGACTGCGGGAGCAGTACGCAACGGAGAATTAGCAATGCGTCTTTTGGTGGTGGAAGATCAAAAGAAAATGGCCGGTTTTTTGCAGAAGGGTTTGTCCGAGGCGGGTTACTCCGTGGACATGGCCGGCAGTGGTGCCGCGGCTGAATCGTTCGCGGCGCAGAACGAATACGATCTAGTTATTTTGGACGTCATGCTACCGGATAAAAACGGTTTGGATATTTCCCGCTCTCTGCGCACGGGCGGCTATCAAGGGCCCATCCTTATGCTTACGGCCCTCAGTTCCACTAAGGATAAAGTGAACGGCTTAGACGCCGGTGCAGATGACTACTTGACCAAGCCTTTCGCTTTTGAAGAACTACTCGCTCGGGCACGAGCCCTGCTTCGCCGTAACGCGGGCGGTGGGGGCACGGCGCTTAAATTTGCCGATATCGAGATGGACCTGGTACGGCGCCAGGTGGTGCGGGCCGGAAAGAATATTCAACTTACGAGCAAAGAGTTTGCCCTGTTGGAATTTTTCATGCGTCATCCAAATCGGCCCATCTCGCGCACGGAAATCAGCGAGCACGTGTGGGACGTTCACTTCGATAGCGGTAGCAACGTGATTGACGTTTACATCAATATGCTGCGTAAAAAAGTGGACCAGGGCTTCGATCGTAAGCTCATTCACACGGTTATTGGCTACGGTTACTCCCTTAAAGAAGAAGAGGGCTGAGCATGTTTTTGCGGGCTTTGCGGAGCGTTCGCTTTCGCATCACCCTGCTCTTTGTCCTCATCTTTGGCGCCATTCTGGTGACCTTCAGTGGCTTTTTGTATCATCGCTTTCTGAAGACCCAGCAGTCCGAGTTCGATGCTTCGCTCTACAATTTTGCCGTGGATTTGAATCAGGCCATTGAGCTTAATTTTTTTGGCGGCCTTTCGGTCGATCGCTGGAGTGCGTTGGATCCGGCCAAGGTGCGCCCCTTTGCTCTGGGTAAGGCGCTCTTCCAGATTTCGCGCATGAATGGTGATTCTATGCTGCGTTCTTGGCAGGCGCCCGGCATTTCGCTGCCCCTCACGGATGTAGAAATTAAAACGGTGGCCGCAGGCGAAACACTCATGCGCGACATTGATGCCACCGTTATCTTCGGCGCCAAGGGCAAGGATCTCGCTGCTTATCGCGTTTTAACGGCGCGCATTGGACGCACGACCCTGGAGCCGTTGGTGTTGCAGGCTGCGGTGCCTACAACCTTTTTGGAAGTGCAGCGCCGTGATTTGCGGAACTTCTTTTTGGTCAGTGTTCCCTCGCTCATTCTGGCGGCCTTCTTGGGTGGGTGGTTTATTTCTAATCGTGCCCTCCGACCGGTGGGCGTGATTCTCCACAACGCCCGCGCGATTGGACCGGCCGATCTTAAGGCTCGCATTCCCTTGCCCGCCAACGACGATGAGCTTCGGCAGCTAGCCCTAACATTGAATGCCCTCTTTGCGCGGTTGCAACAGGCCTTCGAGAGTCAGGAGCGATTCGTGTCCGATGCTTCCCATCAGCTCAAGACTCCGCTTACGGTGATGCGCACGGAGCTCGATTTGCTGCGTTCTTCCGATCGTCCACCGGAACAAGTAGATGCCTTTTTGGAGAGTGCAGGTCAGGAGATTTCTTATTTGTCCCGTTTGGTCGAGGACCTCCTCCTCTTGGCGCGCGTGGACAGTGGAGTGGGAGCGCTTGCCATGGCGCGGGTCCGCTTGGACGAATTGGTTTTGGAAGCGGTATCGCGCCTGGAACGCTTTGCCCAGCTGCAGCGCGTGCGCCTAACGGTGAATTTGGACGAAGAGACCGGTACGATTCCGGACTTCGAAACCGAGGGCGATCCCGATTTGCTGCGTTGCCTATTTCAGAACCTTATTGAGAATGCGGTTAAATTTTCGCCGGCGGGCGAGAGCGTGGATATTCGCCTGCACGCTGAAGCTAACAGATTGATATGCTCTGTGACTGATCGGGGGCCGGGCATGGATGCCGAAACGCAGAGCAAAATTTTTCAACGTTTTTACAGCGTGCGTAGTCCGGGGCTTAATCCTACGGGAACGGGCCTGGGCCTTGCCATTGCGAGTCGCATCGCGAGCGTGCACGATGCCCGTTTAGAGGTTGAAAGTCAGGTGGGTCGTGGCTCGACATTCCGCGTCCATATGAAAAAGCTTTAATCTCGATTTAACCCCCCTTTTAGCTTGCCGTTATAAATTCATTTCTAAGGAGAGATGAAAATGAGACGGATCGCGGGGCTGCTTTATCCGTTAGTTCCGTGGTGCGCGACACTGGGGTTGACAGTGTTTGCGCCCAAGCTCCTCCCTATTGTTTCGGTACACGCCGTAGCTTCGACACCTTCCCTGAAGGCGGCCCCGCGATCCACGTCTCCGTTTCTGCCTGAAAGCATCTTGCCGATTCGTTGAAAGGCGTTTTAAGATGTGGAGCATGAATCAACCCATGATCTTGAAAAGTGTTTCCTCATTGATTTTAGCCGCTGCCTCGAGCGCAGCTTGGGCGGCCGAGCCGAACGCGGCTATGGGCCAAGGCCTGTACGAGCAAGCCGGTGCAAACTCTTGTTTGTACTGTCACGGCACGGGCGGTCACGACGGTAAAGTGGCTGTTGCCGCTAAACTCAACCAGCCCAAAACCTGGAAGGTTTACAAAGCCCTCGGCGGCGATGCTGCGTTCGCTAAGGACAAAGCCGATTTCCTGAAAAAAATGGAAGAAGCTACGGTTGACCTCATCGTCAAGGGCGCGATTGCCCACAACTCTAGCTTCAAACCCGCCTGGTTCGATTGGAAGAAAACCGGCGGCACTTACAATGCACAAATGCTCGGCGTAACGGGCGCTCCCAGTGCGGCCTGGATCAACAAGTACAAAGATAAGGGCGTGACCAAAGAAATCGCCGCCAAAGCTGCGTACCTGCACATCCAAAGCTTCGACTCGCAGGGTGTGTTTAAATAAATTTTAAGTGTTCGTTTAAGTTAACTCCAAGTATCCCAACCACCGGAGATTGGTGGAAAGGGTGCTTGGAGTTTTTTTTATGTTCTCGCGCGTCGCTGTTTTGTGTTCCTTGGTTTCTTCCTTGGCCTCGTCGGCAGAAATTTCCATTGCCCCTGGTGAATCCATTCAAATTAAGCCTGACCAAATCACTACGGTGAGTTGCGGGGGGAGTGGTGACGGTCGCAGCGGTGGAACGGCAACTACGATCGTCTACTATGCCTTCAGCAGTTGTACCGAAGAGATCTTCCGGACGAGTCAGTACATGAGTCCTCAGCAGTGTGCCGCACTGCCTACGCGCTTAGGTACTAACCAAACCATTGGTGCCATCTATCGGAACAGCAAATGTGAGCCGCTCCTTTACCCTCTCAACGTAGTTGAAGCCTGCAATAAGTACGCGTTGTAGCTCGGATCAATGCCGCTTGGGCCGCGCGAGTGAGGCGGCCACGGAGCCGGCCAGAATCCCGCACACCACCATTAAGCTCACGCCCGAGGAAATGTGCACAAAGGCGTCCGCGCACATTTTAAGGCCTACAAAGCAGAGCACCACGGCCAGGCCGTACTTAAGCAGGTGGAAGCGATCCATGAAGTCTTCGAGCACGAAGAAGAGCGAGCGCAGTCCCAGAATGGCGAAGATGTTCGAGGTGTACACTAGGTAGGGGTCGCGCGTAACGCCGAACACGGCGGGCACGGAATCGAGCGCGAAGACCACGTCGGAGCTCTCAATTAAAATAAGTGCGGCAAAACTCATAGTGAATTTGCGCATGCCATTTTCCGTAACCCAAAAATGGCCCGGATGGGGCCTGTCGCTGAACGGAAGATGACGCTTAAAAAATTTCAGCACCGGGCTCGCGTGCGGATCGAGTTGCTTGTCGCCGCTGCGGAAGAGTTGGTAGCCCGTGTAAATCAGGAACGCGCCAAACACGTAAATGATCCAGTGAAACGATTCCAAAAGTTGCGCGCCCGCAGCAATCATGGCGCCCCGAAGTACAATGGCGCCCAGCACACCCCAGAAAAGCAAACGGTGT
>JAFEAR010000201.1 GCA_018266335.1 Bdellovibrionales bacterium | reverse complement strand
GACTTCTTCTGGTACGAGGAAAAGACAAAAGATGGCGGAGGTTCTAAGCAATGCACTAACTTTGCCGCCCGACATTTGCGAATTTCTCCTGAATTGATCTGGTCAACACTGACCTATAGCTTAGCGCGAGAGGCAGTGAGTCGTGAAGGTCTGCCCCCGCTTGTCATGATGCTGAAGGCGATTGGTGTGTCTGTTGCAGAGTTGCTTTCCAAGTGGAAAATACCCTAATAAGATAGTAAACCCGCGCTAGGTTTAAAGCTCTTGATGAATGATTTAGTACTTATTTATCTCTGTCTGTTCTTGAACTTATACCTGCTTTCTAAATAACCTCTCGCCGTTATCTTTTCTCTTTCTTTTTGGATCTAAATCACGGACTTTTCAGCTGGCTCATCCCCAATGCTGCACCTCTACCCGACTTTTACGCTTTGAGCGTGAGGTTTGGATTTTGTTGGGTGTGTGCTCAGGCCGTTTTGCTCGCGATTTTGAATCCCGAAAGTAAGACCCCCTAAGCGGTCCGACAGCACTCGTTGTGCGGTCTGGACTAATAACTAGACGACTGACTTCAGAATCTCTGAGGTAACTACTATGAACCGCAGATCTCTGTATAAATTCAGAGTGGAGAAGCGCTGGCTGACTATGCCTGATGGCACTCGCCTGGCTGCATCTCTCTTTGTGCCCCGCGCCAAGCGCGATGGGGAGACTTTTCCTGTGTTACTCGAGTACTTGCCTTATCGCAAGGATGACACTTTCTACTTGGGCGACTATCCGTGCTTTAGCCGTCTGGCTCAGCTCGGCTTTATCGCTGTAAAGGTGGACATCCGCGGTACTGGCGCATCGGACGGACCCTACCCCGACCGTGAGTACTCGGATATCGAGCTTGCCGATGGCGAGGAAGTAATCCGTCAGCTGGCGGACATGCCCAATGCCAACGGCAATGTGGGGATGTTTGGTGTGTCCTGGAGCGGGTTTAACTCGCTGCAGATGGCGATGCGTCGTCCACCTGCTCTCAAGGCGATACACGCGGTGCACGCCTCGGACGACCTCTACAACGACGATGTCCACTACATCGACGGCAACCTGCACCTCGACCACTACCACCTCTACATCAACCACGAGCTGGGCTTGCCGCGCACGCCGCAGTACGAGGTGGATGAGGCGTATTTTGCCGAGCGTTTTGACAAGCGTCCCTGGCTCTTTGACTATCTCGCCAATCAGCGTGATGGTCATTTTTGGCGGCGCAAGTCTCTGCGCGAGGACTACAGTCGCATCAATGTGCCTGTCTATCTCATGGGCGGGCTCCTGGACGGCTACCGGTCGGCTACTGTGCGCATGCATGAGAGCCTGCCTGGTGAGTCCATTTGCGACATCGGTCCCTGGAATCACTCCTGTCCCGATGACGGTACTCCTGGACCAAACTACGACTGGCTGGTGCGCATGACTGACTGGTTTAGCCAGTATCTGCGTCCTGGATTTAAGAAAGCTGCTCGCAAGCAGTTTCCCCGTAAATCCATGCTCGTCTTTGTGCGCCATGGGCATGAGCCTGTGCGCGGCATGGCGACGACTCCCGGCTACTGGCGGCAGGATACTTTCCCCTGTCAGGGCACGCGCAAGCGCTCTTACTCTCTGGCTGATGCCGGGGTGCAGGAGCTTGCCTACAAACCCTTCTCAGGCACCGAGGCTGGTCTCTGGTGGGGCGAAACCACTGGAGACATGGCCAGGGACGACAAGGACGCGGCGGTCTGGGACAGCGCGCCTGTGAAAAAGGCGTTGCAGATTGTCGGCTTTCCCGAGGTGCTGCTCAAGGTCAAGGCCACTTCGCAAAAGGCGAAGTGGTCGGTGCGCCTGGAGGACGTTGCTCCCGACGGCAAGGTAGCCCTGATCACAGGTGCCCTCTCCAACCCGGCATTGCGCGAAGACAGGCTCAACCCAGTCTGGCCAGCCGCTGGTGAGGAGTACGAGGTGAGTGCCAAGCTGCATTTTACCACCTGGACTTTTCAGCCGGGGCATCGCATCCGCCTGGCCGTGACAAACGCTCAGGTAGCAATGACCTGGCCCAGTCCCGAGCACATGACGACGACGGTCTATTTCGACCGCAGCAAGCTGACTCTACCGGTGGTGCCGCTCAATGTCCATGAGGCGAGCGGTCTGCCCAAAGTGGACGAGGACAAGCTGTGGGCGAGAAACGGCGAAGGTCTCGATGTGCCGGGCAAGAAACCGGAAGCGGAACTCTACACGCGGCGCGATAAGCGCAATGGTGGAGAGACCTATACGATGAAGACGCGCAGCGCCTATCGTATCGGTCCCCGCAAGTACTACACGGAAAACGTCAATAGCTGGAGCGCCCATAACGATGAGCCGGCAAAGGCTCGTTATAATGGTGTGGCTACCACCAGTATCGTTTCCCGTGGGCGCAATCTGACCATTACTACAAGACTCAAGGTGCAAAGCGACAGTGAAAACTTCTATGTTTCCGTCACTCGCACCCTCAAGCGCAACGGCAAGGTCTTGAGAAAGCGCCGCTTTAGCGAGACCATCGCCCGCCAGTTTAACTAGGCAACTAGCAGCTGGAGAGTTAGATATCTAGCCAGCTAGAAAATCAGGGAACAAGGACCACATGGCAAACACAACCAAGAAATCCAAAGCGAAGAGCAAGACGTCCAAGCGGACGCTTACCACTCGCGAGCCTGGTCAGCTCTATCCGCCCATCGAGCCATTCTGCACGGGATGGCTCGATGTGGAGGGCGGGCACCAGATTTACTTTGAAGAGTCCGGCAACCCCAACGGCAAGCCGGTCGTCTTCCTGCACGGCGG
>JAFEAR010000200.1 GCA_018266335.1 Bdellovibrionales bacterium | reverse complement strand
CTTTGTATGGGGTTTTCGACTTTGAAACTCGGACTTTGCTGGACAACCTCAATGCGTTTTGAGAGTTACATCTTCACGTAACTCCCCATACGTATGGGTGTTTCAAGATTCGCTGTGTGCGTTTGGGTGTGAGTCAAATGTGATGACGGTCACTGACCGCCACTCACAGTGGCTGACAAGATCGCTTTTAGACGCTCTCTGCGCTTGTTGTAATTTCAATTTCTTAGTTTGAGTGACCATTTCCCTGGGTGGAAAATGGTCGGCGTGGCGGGATTTGAACCCACGACCCCTTGCACCCGAGACAAGTGCGCTACCAGGCTGCGCTACACGCCGACTAACTGACTACTTGGAAGCATCCTTAGCGGCCGATGCTTCCTTTTTAGGCTCTTCTTCGAGCTTAAATTCGGGTTTTTTGATGCCTTTGCGCATGACGGTCATCGTGCGCAAAACACCTTGGGCCTGCATGACCATGTAGTCCTTTTTAAGGCGCTGCTCAAGGGGCAGGAACATATCGTCGTCTTCCTTTGCCCGCTCCTTGGCCGCATCCTTCAGCTCCTTGCTTTCCTTGGCCTCTTTGGCCTCCTTGGGCGTTACCGTTGGGGGCAAGGGCTCGTCGTCGTCCTCGGCGGCCTGGGTGTCGTTCTCGAAGTGGCCTTCTAGATCAGCCTCGCGCAGGTGCCGCGAGTGCAAACGGGCTTCCTCGAGGGATTTAGCGTCGATTTCGTCGATTTCCACGTCAGGCACAATGCCACGGGCCTGAATCGAACGCCCCGACGGGGTGTAGTAACGGGCAATGGTCAGCTTCAGGCCAGCATCGTCGTTCATGGGAATAATGGTTTGCACCGAGCCCTTACCGAAGGTCCGCTGGCCCGCAATCACGCCACGGCCGTAGTCCTGCAAGGCACCCGCCACGATTTCGCTGGCCGAGGCCGAGGCCCCATCCACCAGCACCACCAGCGGAGCATCCGTTTTCATGCGGCCCTTCTGGGCAAATTCGGCTTCCTTCTTCGCCCGGTCGCGGCCAATCGTGTACACCACGGGCCCCTCGTCCACGAACAAGTTAACCACCTTTACGGCCTGATCGAGCAAGCCTCCGGGGTTAGCCCGCAGGTCCAAAATCACACCCTCCAGGCGGCCCTTCTCGGAAAGTTTATCGAGGGCTTTGGCGAGCTCTTCGGAAGTGCGTTCCATGAACGAGGAAATGCGCACGTAACCAATGTTGTTATTCAGCCGCACCGAGCGCACGGATTGCATGCGAATGGATTCACGCGTGAGTTTAAACTCAATGGGCGCATCCACTCCTTGCCGAACCACGGTGATCGAAATCTTAGAGCCCGTTTTTCCGCGCATCATGGTGATGGCCTCGGGAAGTGTCATGTTCTTCGTGGACTTGCCATCGATGCGCACAATACGATCACCAGCCTTCACGCCCGCTTTGTACGCGGGCGTATCGTCGATGGGCGATACAATGGTCAGCACCCCACCCTTCACGCTCACCTCAATGCCCAGACCGCCAAACTTGCCGGAGGTTTCGACTTTCATTTCCTTGAAAACTTCGGCGTTCATGTACGCCGAGTGCGGATCCAGCGTTTGCATCATGCCGCGAATAGCGCCTTCCACGAGGTCCTTCGTCTTACGCTCTTCTACAAAATCCGATTCGATGTACTGCAACACCTTCGAAAATTTTTCGAGTTCGCGGTACGCCACCTTGTCGGCCTTGGCCGAGGGCTTCTCAAAAAGACACCCAATCAGCATCCCGAGCGAGAGACAAACACCAGTAAAAATTGCCAAGCGAATTCGTGTCGTGCGGACCATGCCTCCATTATAGGGCTTGGCTTAGGAGTAGGAATGGAAGGACCAGGGCAAAAAGCTGACGCTCAGCGCCCGCATCAGCGAGCTTCGAAGCTACTATTGCCGGTGAGAAGAGGCTGCGGCAAGACTTCGCGCGGATCCACGGCAATGCCGTTGCGCCGGGCCTCAAAGTAAAACTTCTCGTGCGGGGTACCAATCACGCGCCCTCGGCCCACCACTTCGCCCTTTTGGGGGGCTAGCGCGACATCGTCGTTGAGGTTGGCGTAGAGCGTGATGCCGCCGCCCGCGTGCTCCAAAATAACCACGCGGCCCCTACCCGGAACTTTACCGTTGAACACCACTTTGCCCGTAGCGCAGGCCTTTACTTCGCGCGGACCCGAGCCAATCCACCAACCCAGAGAGCGCCATTCGATGCCCGTGTCTGCGTCCTTGCGGGCGCCAAAATCTTGGGTCAGCATCAGGCGGCCACCTTCGGCCAGCGTGACGGGCAATTCTTGGCACTTGAAGGCATCGGCCTGCGCCACGGTGGGCGCGGGCACTACTACGTTGTCGGGGTTGAGCGGCGGCGCGCCTTCGCGCTGGCGAAGTTTAACCATGTCGAGTTCGGCGACTAGGTCTTCTTCCTGCGCACGCACGCCTTCGAGTTCCTTGAGCTCTTCGCGAATAGCAATTTGCAGGAGGCGCTCTAGTTTGCGGCCCCGCTCGGACGTCGCGCTGGAGTCTTCTTCCCACACGAAGCGAGCGTTGGTGCTGTTCTGCGAGAGCGCATGGTAAGCGCGCGATTTGGTTTTGATGGAAGCCTCGAGCGTTTTCTCGCGGTCCTTCAGCGCCTGCATACGCTGCTTTTGCTCCTGCTCGCTTTGCTTTATTTCGCCGCTGTTCATTTCTACGGCCGCAAACACTTTAGCGCGCGGAGCGACCACGCTCCCCAGCGCTAAGCAAGAAACGACAAAGGTCCCGGCCATTTGGTTACGCACTCTAAATCTCCTGCGGAGCACGCACCACTAGCGGCCAGGTGATAAGAGCGCCCAAGAGCGAAGCGCCCGTACCGAGTCCGAGCAGCAACAATGCCGAGGGCAGCGAAAGGCCCGAAATAGCCACGCCCTTCGGCAGCAACACGTGCGCAAATTTAGGCAGCACGATGTTCACCAGGGTCATCAGGGCGCCCAGCGACAGCAAGCTTCCGCCGAGTCCCAAGAAGAGCCCATCCGTTAAGAGCGGCAGCACGATCCAACGGTTCGACGCACCAATCACCTTCATGGTTTCGATTTCACCGCGCAGCGATTCAAAGGCCAAGCGAATCAAATGACTCACTAGCAGGGCCACCACGATGAACACGATCACCAGTAAGCCCGTGGCCCATGAGAAAAGGCGGCTCGATACGCTCGACGAAGTCACGGGCGCCAGCGCCATGCCGTCGTCTACGTCCAGCACGCCCGACATCGAGCGTAGGGAGTTCAGTAAATTCACCAAATCCTGACGGGTCATGGTGGAATCCGAAAAGCGCAACTTGAGCGTTACGGGCAACGATTCTTCACCGAATACTTTAGAGAGAGTTTCGCCGAATTGCTGCTCGAGCGCCTTGAGGGCTTCGCCCGAAGAAACAATGTCTGCGGACTGAAAGCGTTTGTCCTCGAGGATCTTCGTGCGGAGCGACTGAATTTCGGCTTCGCCCAGACGGGAGTCCACAAAAATGGTTAGGCCCGGAATCGGATCGGAACTAGAGGTAACCGAACCACGCTGCTGAAAGCGCACGCGCTCGAGGTTTTCCACCACGGTCCAGAAACTACCCAAAATCGTCAGCGAGCTTGCCACCGCCATGAGCGTCATGAACGACGACACGGGTTTAGAGAGCAAGTGCTTGAGCGACATTTTGAAAATCATGAATTCACTCCTCCCGAAGCATTGGTCCAGAAGCGCGGCACTTTGTAGGCCTTCGAATGTTTGTTGGGTTCGTTCACGGGGAGCGTGCCGCTTACGAGTTCCAGCACGCGGCCACCAAAGTCGCGCACCAAGCTCATGTCGTGCGTGGCGATGAGCACCGTAGTGCCATGGCCCTTGAGTTCCCGCAGCAAACGAATGAGCGAGCGGGCCGTGACGGGATCTAGATTACCCGTAGGCTCATCGGCAATCACGAGACTCGGACAAGTGACCAGCGCGCGCGCAATCGCGATGCGCTGCTTTTCACCGGCACTCAGTGTGCGCGGCGAGGCTTGGGCGTGATCGCGCATTTGCACGACTTCTAAAATTTCCATCACGCGGCGTTCGCGCTCGCGGCGATTCAAGCCTAAGAAGTGCAGCGGAAGCTCCACGTTCTCAAACACATTGAGCGAATTGAGCAAACGGTGATCCTGAAACACGATGCCCACTTGGCGGCGCAGCTCGCGCCGTTTGGACTCGTTCATTTTGTGCACGGGTTGACCGAGCGTGTAAACTTCACCCGCCGACGGATTATCGAGTCCAAGGAGCAAACGAATGAGTGTCGTTTTTCCGGCGCCCGAAGGGCCCGTCAAAAAAACGAACTCACCGGCTTTGAGTCGCAACGACACGCGCGCAAGCGCATGTAACTTCGCGAGATCCGCCGCAGTTCCGTTTTGTAGCCGCACGAAGTCGCGATCGACATCTTTGAGCTCGACCACGAAACTATTCAAAAAAGCATTCGTATTTTCGCCCGCCATTGGCTTCCCCCGGCTGTTATTGTAACTAACTAACTCGATGCACCACAAGGGCTTAGACCGAATTCGGCAGCTGATTCGCCAATTAAATGACTGGGCCCATGCATACTACGTCCAGGACGATCCCCAAGTTCCCGACGCCGAATACGACGCCGCCCTCCAAGAACTTCGGCAACTCGAAGCCCAGCATCCCGAAGCCGTGAGCCCCGACTCACCGACTCAACGCGTTGGAAGGCCCGCCCGTAAAGGCTTTACCAAACACACGCACTTGGCCCCCATGCTCTCGCTCGCCAATGCTTACTCCCTTGAAGACGTGCAAGCCTTCTTTGAGCGCGCCCAGCGTTTGCTCGATCGCGACTCAGCGGATTTTGACTGCGTCGTCGAAGAAAAAATGGACGGTCTCGCCTTGTCCCTCACCTACACCAACGGCGTGCTGCAAATGGGCACCACCCGCGGCGACGGCGAGGTGGGCGAAGACGTAACCGACAACGTGCGCACCATTCACGACATCCCACTACGCTTGCGCGATCCCGATGGTCTTCCCCAAACCGTCGAGGTCCGCGGCGAAGTGTACATGGACCACAAAGGCTTCCACGCGCTCAATGCCCGCCTCGAGAAAGAAGGCCAAAAGGTTTTCGCCAATCCCCGCAACGCCGCCGCCGGATCGCTGCGCCTGCTGGATTCCAAAATCACGGCCGAGCGGCCCCTGCGTTTTTTTGCGTACCAGTGCCTAGGACTCGAAGCCAATCAGATCACCGTGCTGAAGCGTCTGCAAAAGCTGGGCTTCCGCGTGAACCAAAATTTTAAACTCATTCACAACGTGGCCGAAGTTAAGGAGCTCATTGCGCGCTACGAACAAATTCGTAAGGAGGCCTCGCTCCCGTACGACATCGACGGCCTGGTCATTAAGATCAACGAGCAAAAGCTAGTGCGCGACTTGGGCACCATTGCAAATTCCCCGCGCTCGGCCATTGCGTACAAGCTCTCGCCCATGGAGGCCTTCACCGTGGTGGAATCCATCACCGTGCAGGTGGGGCGCACGGGAGCACTCACCCCCGTAGCGAATTTGAAGGAAGTCTTGCTCAGCGGCGTGATGGTGGCGCGCGCCACCCTCCACAACGAAGAACAAATTCGTGCCAAGGACGTGCGCGAGGGCGACACCGTATGGGTACGCCGCGCGGGCGATGTGATTCCCGAAATTTTGCGCGTGGATTTGGATCGACGCCCGAAGAACAGCAAACCCTTTGCCATGCCCACCGAATGCCCCGCGTGCGGCACCGCGGTAGCACGCAGCAAGAGTTCCATTTATTGCCCCAACCTGGCATGCCCCGCCAAAACGGTGGAGCGATTTAAACATTTCTGCTCGCGCCACGCCATGGACATTCGCGGTCTGGGCGACCAGGTCATCGAACGATTCTACCAACTCGGCTACCTCAAAAGTTTGCCGGATATCTACCGTTTGCCTAAACTCCGCCCCCAACTCATTGAACTCGACGGCCTGGGCGAAAAATCGATCGATAAAATTTTGGAAGGTATCGAAGCTTCCAAAACTCGAGGGCCGGCGCGACTTCTCTTTGGCCTGGGCATTGATTTGATCGGCGAAAAAACTGCCGAAGACCTCATTGCCAGCACGGGCTCCATCGAAAAGCTTTTCGCTCTTAGCGAAGAAGAACTAATGAACCTGAACGAAGTCGGCCCCGAGACGGCGCAAAGCGTGCTGCGCGCTAGTCAGGACAAAGCCCTGCGCGCCGAAATCAAAGCGCTCAAAGAGCTGGGGCTAAAAGAGGCCTTCAAGGAAGTCGCTGTCGCTGCCGTCAACCAGGAGGGCCCTCTGGCCGGCATGACCTTTGTGATTACCGGTACACTGTCGCAGCCGCGCGATCATTTTCGAGACATGCTAAAGGCCGCCGGCGCCAGCGTGACCGATTCTATTTCAAAAAAAACGCACTATTTGCTTGCCGGTGAGGCCGCGGGCTCGAAACTACAAAAGGCCACGCAACTAGGAGTCGCCGTCATTGGCGAGCGCGATCTACCCAAACTTCTCCGCGGAAAAAAAACTAGCGCTTAAGAAAAAACAGTACACAGCCGCTACCAAACAAGCGAGGTCTGCAGGTACACAACGCGATCCACGCCCACACCTACTCCGCGACCCAAATTTTGCGCGTAGGTTCCCATTTCGATATCCAGGGCAGTCAATCTTACGCCGAAGCCGCCGCCTAAGTTGCCCTTAAAAAAGTGTCCGCGCAGCGCTGATTGAAACCAGCGCCGAGGCTTGAGCGCCAGTTCTACGCCCGCTGCTAAGTACTCACGCCAATCATCGACCTGGTTGAAGAGATCGCGCGCTTCCAAGCTCACGGTGGGTTTGAAGGCTCCAAAATTTTCGAGACTCGCGCCCACCCCCGCGTTCACTTTGCGCTCGAGGGGGGGCACTTGAGCGTCGCGCTTTTTGCCCAAGCGATTGGGAAAGTCCGTAGCGATGGCATTTTGTAGCACGATGCCCGCCATAGGTTTTACTTGAATAACTCCCCAGAGAGGCAACGGACGCAGATTGCCCTGCATGCCCACATCAAAATCAAAACCCCAACCCGTGCCCAAACTATCGTTCAGCTTTTGTCCGAAGTTAAGAATGTCGGTGTTTTCCACCACCGTATCGACTCCGGCCCGCGCCAAAAAGGGGTGCAAGGCCACGCCCGCGCGAACCTGATTGTTCACGAAGGACTGTGCAAACCCAAGCGTTAAACCGCTGTCCGCCGTGACGCGAATTTTGGCGCGCGCAAAAAGCGCCGAGGGAGTCCGAATGCGAAAACAAGCGTTCGTGGAGGCAGGATTCACCGCCATGGCGAAGTGATGGGAGTAGTATCCCATCGCCATTAAATCCACTCCGCCACAGAGACTTTTGCCATCGAACTCCGCCAGCGCCGTAGAAATTTGCGCCGCCGTGGAAGTATCGCCCAGATTATTGATGGACTTACGCAAATCTAGCACCGAGGGCGACAAGCGAGCATGCACGATGTCCGGCAGGCGCAGCTCCCAAGTTTCCATTTGTGCTAAACCCGCGGGGTTCGCGAAGAGCGAGTCAGCATCGTCCACAATGGCCGTCATAGCGCGGCCCATAGAATTCATTTTGGCCGTCACAAAGAGATCGTCGAATTGCCGCGCCTGCGCCAACCCAACCACCAACCCCCAGCCAAGCAAAGGTAGAGCGCGCACAAATCTCAAACCGTCTTACCTCCGTGTTTCTTAACGAAGGCCTCGGCTCGGCGGCGCAAATCTTCCGGCGTGATTACATTGTCCCAAACTTCAGACGCCACTCCCCGCAAGGCAGTCTCGCTCTGCAAACGAAATACCGCCAGCGCCTCATCCGGAGATACTTGATCCCGCGCCATCACGCGCGCCAAACGCACCGTCTCGGGTGCCGTAATCAAAATGCAGCCCTGCAAGCGCTGAGCATATCCTGACTCTACTAAGCGCGAACCTTCCACAAACCCCAAGGGCGCTCCCCGCTGACGCCAGGACTGCACTTCGTCCTCGAGTAGGCGCAAGATATGCGGATGCAACAGCTCCTCGAGCGTGTTGCGCGCCTGCACGGAGCTCGCCATTTTTTTTCGCATCTGGACGCGATCCAGCGAAATTCCATCGGCGGCTAAAACATCGTCTCCAAACCGCGCGGCAATCTGTTGCACGACGGCGCGCCCCTCAGGAGTGGAAGCGTCCACCGCCCGTCGCGCACAGGCGTCGGCATCGACCACCGGGCAACCGAGCGCACGAAAAGCTTGCAACACGGTCGACTTACCCGACCCCATCAAACCCAGCACGCCCCAAACTTCCATATTCAGTGCTAAGATTAACTCAATGGCGGGCGAATTCCAGAGATCGCTGGGACTTGAGCTCGGCGGCACGCGCAATGACCGAACCGCGCTGGCCGTGTTGGACTTTTTTCCCAAAACGCAGCGACTCATCCTCGTAGATATCGACATCGCCCTCACTGGCGATACAAAAATCTCTCCCGACGAAGCCCTCATTGGGGCCGTCCAGGAGCTGGCAAAAAACGCCAAATCGCTGTCGGGAATGGGCGTGCACAGTCCCACGAGCTTGCCGCCCTACTTTAAACTTGGCATCGGCGAGGGAAAAAAACTTCCGCATGGAGATAAGTCCAAGAACGCCGAAGTGGTGTGGATGAATCGTGCCCAAGAACGCATCAAACCACGGCCCAAGGCCGCCTTTCTCCCCTACCTTCAGCGCCCCTGCGAAATTTGGATGCGCTACTTAACGCCCGAAAAATTTATTATGCCCGACGCGCTGGGGGCTAACTTTGCGCCCCTGGCGGCACGCTACCAATTTTTAGCTCCCCACTTTGGCTTTGCCGCCACCGAAGTTTTGCCCCGGGCCACCCTCACCCGCCTCGTGAGCGCCCTGGGTTTGGCCAAGAACATTGCCCGCCTCTACACCGACGTAGAGCAAGGCGTGACGTTCCGCGAAGATTTCCTGCGGGCCCTGCTGCGCAAGCTCCCCCAAATGTTTATCTACGAAAAAGATTTAGAAACGATGGCCGTGCAAATGAACTGCTTCAATGCCTTCCTCGCTGCGCTTACTCTGCGTATGTCGGCAACCGGCCAAACCGAAGCCCCGCCCCGAGGATTTCCACGTCATTCGACTTGGATTCATATTCCGAAGACCAATCCCGACTGGAATCTGGTTTTCGGAAAGTAATCATTACTGACGATAGTACGCGGCATTACGACGCACGGTCTTCGGACGACTGTCCGGTGACGTAGCGAAGGAGCCTAGGTACAAAACTTCGTCGCGGTTATCCTGTTCGATCGTATAGATGGAGTAGTTCGTTTCACTGTGCCGAGCGCGCATATCGATGGCCGTGCCTTCTCCGTGTTCCGAGCCCGTTGAGTAAGTGCCCGAAGACTTATGTTGATCCAGATAGGTATCCGAGCAGGTTGCATCGGCGTAGGTATAGAGCGAGAAGTTCCAGGTTCCGCGGAAGAAGGAGAGTGTTTCGTAACCAAAGGCCGAGCCTACCGGCATGCAGGGGGTAGTCCACGTACCTTCGATCGACGAAGAAGCCCAAGCGGCACAGCTCAACAAGGTTCCCAACATTAGCAATTTCATTTTTTTATCCTCCTGAAACAGGAAGATAAGTCATTTGCCGTTCTTGAGCAAATCGCGCAGTGAATTCAGAAGTTCGAGCTGAAAAGCACCAATCTTATCGACAAAAAACTTTTTGGCCGCATCCGCGTGCGAAAGTTTGTTGCGAATGGCGTAGCTGTCGAAATGGTTCACCAAATTTAGCACTTGCTGCGCCTTAGAAAGACTGTCCAAGTTTTTCTTTTCGGGAAATCCCGCCCCCGCCGCCAGCTCTTCGTGGTCGCGGACGAGCTCCATAATGTTTTGATTTACGAAGTCCTTACCCGCAAGCAACAGTGCGCCCTGTTTGGTGTGTTCAGCATGAAGTTTTTTCTGTTCCGGCGAAAACGACTCAGGAGCAGCGGTCCAGTCAAAGTCGCTTCCCTTGGCAATATCGTGGTACAGCGCCGCAATACCCAAATCCGAAAGGAGCTTGGGATCCTTAATTCCCACCTTCGAGGCTAAGCTCACGCTGAGCATAGAAACAGTGGAGGAATGATGCGCAACGTCTTCCGAGATGCCCGCATTGCTCAAAAATTCCTTAACTGCTTCCGTGTCCGCCACCATGAATTCGGTGATCTTTGCCACCCGGCCCTTAACGGCTACAAACTTTTCTTCGCTTTCAAGCGCTTCCCGGGCGTTTTCGGACATTTCCATGAGCGCAGATTGCGCCACGGTGACTTTTGCCTCGGTCGTAACGGTGGCCGAGCCTAAATCATTCATGCTGTAATCCAAGTAAGCGAGATAAAGCGTTTCTTGATCTTCCTGGATAAAAACCTTTTTGACGCCTTTTGATTTTAAAAGAGCCAGCCTATCCTTATCGAGGGGATCGTCGTGAAGCGTGTGCCGGATGAACCGGTTATTCACTTTCACATAGATATCG
>JAFEAR010000001.1 GCA_018266335.1 Bdellovibrionales bacterium | reverse complement strand
GTTCGTCCAGGTCATGCCGGGCGTGTCGACGCCGCAGATGCTATACAGCGCCTTGTAGAAGAACCACAACACCGCATAGATCGTGGCGCAAGGGAGGCCCATCGCCTGGGTGATGGAGTGCCGCCCGCCCATCAGGTAAAACGTTAACAAAAACAGCACAACCGAAAGAAAAACCATGCTGAAATCGAGCGCGCCGGCCATCAGGCGATGCATCGGCTGCGCGACGGGAGCATCGCAGAAGATGCCTTCCTGCGGGCGAACCAAGTACAGCCGGTTGTCGAATTCGGACGCCGGCACGGACTCCACGGTATGCAATCCGCTGGTTTCAAAAATCCAGTTGTCTTCGTCGGCCTGTTGCTGCTGAGAATCGAAGCTGAACGCCTGCTGGTTGGGGTTCACCGGGCGCGCCCGACGGGCCTTTGCTGGCGGTTTGCGGCGCGCGGAGGCCTGCTGCTCCTGCTGGAGGTGCAGCGGCATCGGCAACTGGATCACAGCCGAGTCAAAAAGCGATTTTTGATAGGTTGGGCGCGACGGTTCGGCGGGAACGGCATCGCGGACGCTATCGGGCTGCCAATAGGGATCAAAGGCGTGTGCGGTGGCGGCAGTCGAAACAGGAAAGTGATTCGGCTCAGTCGACCGGTAGACGTGTGAGGCGCCGAAGCGGCGTCCACAGCGCTCGCAGCGATTTGTAACGGCTGTCGATACAGCCAGACAATGAGGGCAGTTCATTTGAATTCGCCTTACTTATCACTTGCTTCCGGCCCTTGCGGAGATTTGTCCCAGCGTGCTAGGGTGCTCGTTTGGCGCCCATTATTTATCGGTACCCAGTACAAAAGTTTTGCACAGGGTCTAGTACTTTTTATACCAGACTCGATTTGGCGTGTCACGAACTTTATACATTTTCCCCTCTAAAGTTGTTGATAGCCCTACTCTTACTCAAAGGTGTATTACTTGCCCAGGTAGTACCGGATGTGAATACTCCGACCACTCCGCCCCCGATTCGGGTGGCCTCCGACGAGCTTTTGGTGCGGGCGGAGAATCAGGTGAATGAGGGGCCCATCTGGAAGGGGCGTGGCATGGTGGAAATTCGCACCAATGACATGATCCTTCGCGCCGATGAGATTGATTACGATCGAGATCGCGATTATGCGGAAGCGCGTGGGAACGTGCATTTCGAGAATCTCAAGACCGGCGAAAAGATGGATTGCGAGAAGGCGGAATATTACCTGGAAAAGGAGACGGGGCGGTTCTACAAGCCTCGTGGAACCTCGCCGGCGAAGATCGATGCGCGGCCCGGATTGCTCGTCACCAGCAATCCGTTTTATTTTCAGGGAGAATTGGCGGAAAAGTTAAAGGAAAAGAAGAAGGACGGGACGTTCCAGGAGCGTTACGTTTTGCACAACGGCTTTGTGACCGATTGTAAGGTTCCGGACCCCGCCTGGACGCTGAAGGGCCCGAAGTTCGACATCATCCCGGGCGAACGCGCCGTTGCGTACAACACATTTTACAGAGTGCGCGGTTTCCCGTTGTTCTTCAGTCCCATCTTCTATAAGTCGTTGAAGCGCCTGCCCCGGCGCAGTGGATTCCTGATGCCGAACATCGGAAATTCGTCGCGTTTCGGGTTCATGCTGGGTGGAGGCTATTACTGGGCGATCAACCGTAGCTACGACCTGATGTATAGAGGGCAATGGTTTACGTCCCGAGGGATCGCCAATACCGTCGATTTCCGAGGCCGGCCTACGGAGGGCTCGGAGTTCAACTTCTATCTCTATGGAGTAAAGGATAACGGCACAACGATCGGCGAGACCACCTACAAACACCCGGGCTACTTCGCCCAGTTCAACGGCAAGGCGAGGCTCGGCAAGGGGTTTAACGCCTTTAGCCAGATCAATTACCTGAGCAGTTTCGCGTTCCGGCAGGAGTTCACGCAATCGTTCTTCGAAGCGATTTCGGCGGAAACCCATTCGGTCGCCTACATTGAGAAACACTGGTCTTCGTTCGGCTTCTATACCTCCTACCAGCGCGACGTGAATTTCCAGACGACAACCAAGGGCGATCAAGTCCTGCTTCGCAAGCTGCCGGAAGTTCGCCTGCTGTCGCGGGATCGTAATGTAGGACGTAAAGCTTTGCCGCTATATGTTTCGTTTGACTCGACTTTCGGATTTCTACACAGAAATCAACCGCAGTTTCAGACCAAGCAGTATGTGAGCCGGGCGGACTTCCAACCGCGGATCAGCACCGCGTTTCATTTCAAGGGTTTTACGCTGGTGCCGAGCTTCAGCGTGCGCGGAACGCATTACGCGGCCAGTTTCGAGCCGAACCGTCAAGTAGTAGATCAAGGTGTCTGGCGTAACTCGCGGGAAGCATTAGCCGAATTAGTGTTCCCTTCGCTGGCGAAGATTGGAAAACTGCCGAAAATGCTCGGTGGCGGCCAGTACAAACATGTCGTCGAGACGCGAGCCAGTGTCCGGCACGCGGCGGGGGTGAGCGACTTCAACAAGATCGTCCTGTTCGATTCCGCAGACCTGGTCGCAAATTCGACCGAAGTTGAAGTTTCAGTCGCCAATCGGCTGTATACAAAGGACAAATCCGGAACGGTAAAGGAAATCCTGAGCTGGGAAGTCTGGCAAAGGCGGTACCTGGATCCAACCTTTGGTGGCGCCATCGTTCCAGGGCGGCGAAACGTGCTCGATTCCGCGTTTGAACTCACGCCGTTCGCGTTTCTGGACGGCACGCGACACTATTCCCCCGTCGTGTCTTCCTTTCGATTTCAGCCGAATCACATTGGAATTGAATGGCGTTCTGATTACGACCCGGCCCGCATGCGCTTCGTGAACAGTACCTTCACCGCCGACTCCCGTTGGTCGAACTACTACCTATCGGCAGGGCACGCGCAGATCCGGAGTTCCGACGTGTTGAGCCCGAACTCGAACCAGTTTCGTGCGTCGGCCGGCTTTGGAAATGAAAATCGTCGCGGAATCAATGTCGGGGCCTATGCGTCCTACGACTATAGGGTGCAGCAACTTCAGTATGTTAGCGTACAGGTCACCAAGAACTGGGATTGCTGCGGCGTCAGCGTGCAATACCGGAAGTTTGACTTCGGCACTCGCCAGGACAATCAGTTCCGGGTCGCGTTTGCGGTGGCGAACATCGGCTCCTTTGGAACCCTGCGCCGTCAGGAGCGTCTGTTCTGACGATGCGGTTCTCTGAGTCATTCTTTCCCGCCAGGTTCGGCCTGACGGAGCAGGACTTGCAGCGCTACCTGAGCGCGGCGCTCGATTCAGGTGGTGACTACGCGGATATCTATTTTGAATACCTGACGACCACCAGCATTAGTTTGGACGAGTCCATTGTGAAGAGCGCGACACAAGGCGTGACGATGGGCGTGGGCGTTCGTGTGATTTCCGGGGAGAAGACGGGATACGCGTACTCCGAAGACCTGTCGGCCGCGAAAATTCTGCACGCGGCCGCTGTGGCCGCACGAATTGCTTCGGGACCGGCCAAGGTCGACAAGATCGGCT
>JAFEAR010000019.1 GCA_018266335.1 Bdellovibrionales bacterium | reverse complement strand
TGCTTTCCTCCGTTTATCCTGTCCGCTCTCTTGTGTGGCTAGCAACCGGGGCAATTGAGTGCTTACCCCCGTCTGTCTGGCTGCTAGTTTAAAAGCTGGTGCACTGATACACCATGATTGTCTTTGGAACAATCATGAAAGAAGGTTCTATAAAGAACCTTCTTTCATGACTGCTCTATTTATCAAAACAAAAAACCAGTAACCGCTGCCGCCTCTATCTCAATCTGCATTGAGACTCGGACGGCAACGGCACCGGCGTGCAACTCAAACGACTTTACTTCAGACGTCCTTCCGGGTTTTGCATCATGCCTGAGAGTTTTTAGGCTCCCATCCGGGTTCCTGCTTTTGAGAGTTGCCTCTCGCCAGCTGCTTCCAAGGATTAGTTGGTCGCGGAATAATTGGACTGCATGATCCCAAGCCGATATCGCGAGGACGGGAAAACGTCCTCCTGCTCATCAAATACAGGCGAGTGCCGAGCAGTTGTTGGTGTTAGCCAACATACGAGTGCTCTCGCCAGTCTACCGGACATTATCCACACAGCGTGTTTGCTGCCTTTTCAGTTTTCCCGTTCCAGTCGGGTTTTTGCCAATGCCTGCAGCCGCTTTGAATAAACTGCAAGTAAGGGCATCCGCATTTCTGCGGTAAGGGTTGACTGACTATTGAGGTCTGGCCGCAGTCTCTGAAACACGGCCACCTTGCGCCGAAGCCAAGAAAGCTCCTCAGTCGAGGTCTACACGGAGGTCCACACGACCGCCAGGATTGTCCCGAGACAAGCCACCACGAATGGTGACGAGCCTCAAGCGCAAGAGCCTGACCTGTGGTGCTTTCCTCTGTTTATCCTGTCCGCTCTCTTGTGTGGCTAGCAACCGGGGCAATTGAGTGCTTACCCCCGTCTGTCTGGCTGCTAGTTTGGAAACTGAAAGGCTGTTGCACTTATCTTGGAAGCAAATTGCCGCCAAGCATAGATGCGTATTTACATCGCATAGCTAAATGCGAGTAGCATACGCAACCATGGAAGAAGGCACGCACATCAACTGAGCACGCCTGCTCGGTGATGCAATTGCCTTCTTCGATGGCTGCGAAAAAACTGCCCGGGTGGACAGAGGCAGGAGTGACGCATGCACTTTCGTACATTTGGCCTTACTGTCTACTGTCCACCCGGAGCTGGGAGTTGTCGATTTACAGATTTACTTGTGCACCGCGCAGAGCCGAGCGGCTGCTGCATAAGTTGCTTCAAGCAGAGCGGGCGATGTGGCTACTCGCGGCTGGATAGCAGCGACGGCCTTAGCCAGTTCCGCTACCGCCTGCTTGCCTTGCGCCTCTTTTTCTTTGGCTTGAGCGTCGAGAGTCTTGACCTTTTCGCCTTGAGCCGTGCGCTTCTGCGCATTGCGCCCAGTGATCTCGGTCATGCGTGCATGACTGTTGATAAAGGCGCCGGCGGAGGACTGCGTCAAGACGGGAGCGACTGCTTCCGCCTGGGGCACAGCTTCGCCTTTGGCGGCGTCGTGCACGGCCCGTGCCTGGCGACCCAGACCAAGAGCAAAGGCGGCCTTACGCATTTGGTTGCGCAGACCAGCGGCAGCATCGCGCACAGCCTGTGTCTCTTCGCCGTTCACCTGATAGGTGAGGGCGACGCGATATTTGAGCGCCTCGTTGGCCTCGGAGTTGGTCACGTAGGTGGAGATGAGCCGGTGAGCACGCATGACCGCGTCGCGCACGGGCATGTCGCCAGTCGGCACCACGGTGGTCGGTTCCTGCATTTCTGCTATCAGCTTAGCGACCGGAGCCAGAGCCGCACGCATCTCCTGGCAGCGCTCAGCCAGAGTGTTCTGGGCAAAGTGCGCGCGCGTGACAAACTCTTGGTTGTTGCGCGCCGCTTGCAGATACGACTCCAGAAACTCCTCCACCTCTTGCTCCGCGCTCTTGGCGGGAGCGGCGAACGAGAGACTCTGGCGACTGTTGTTTTTCCAGGCCTGGTAGCTCTCGTAGCAGCGACCCCAGCCTTTGATCAGACCGGAGAGGGCGGGCAGAGCTGCTACCAGAGCGGCACGGGCAGAGGCGACGATTTCCGTGTTTTCCACCGGCACCGGGGGCGGTGCGGGCTCCTGCACTTCTTCGTCATTGTCCTTATTCCAAAAAAACTTGCGGCGTGGCTTCCAGTCCAGAGCTTCCGGCTCTTCGTTGAGACCGTCCACCTGAGGCTTGTTGCTAAAGTCCAGCTCTCGCTCCAGCGGCTGCGCCAGGATGGAGACAAGCTCCACCATGTCGTGGAAAGAATCGGGCGCTTTGTAGAGCTCCCATTCTTCAGCCTGACGCTTGACGCTGCGTAGGTCGAGCAAGGCGTTGGATGCGTCGGAAAACGCACTGCGAGCAGCCTTGCCGCTCTCCAGGCACTTGGTCTTGGCAGTGACTGCGCGCACATGGATGTCTTCCAGGGCGGCGTACCACTGCTCCACAGCAGCAGGCGATCCCTCGCAGTTGAGATCAGCGTAGGTGACAGCGTGGCTAGCTTGCTCCTGCTCTTTCTTAGCCAGCTCGTAAGCGGCCAGGGCGGCGCGCTTAGCGTGCACGAGAGGCATGAGTCGGTCCACAGCCCTCTGAGCACGCGCGATCCATTCCTTCATCATTTCCGACGAAGGTTGCACCGGCGGCTCATATTTGGGGTCGAGCCAATTGGTCGGGCGCTTCTTGCGCTTGCGCTTCTTCGGCTTCTTCTTGGGCAGGACGACCTCGTC
>JAFEAR010000199.1 GCA_018266335.1 Bdellovibrionales bacterium | reverse complement strand
TACGTGAAGATGTAACTCTCAAAACGCATTGAGGTTGTCCAGCAAAGTCCGAGTTTCAAAGTCGAAAACCCCATACAAAGTCCCACGCGTGGGACGGAGGTACGACAATGGCTCGAACAATACACCAAGATGTTTCGGAAAAGCGACGGGTGCTGCAGATGAGTGCAACACTTTGTTGCAAATCTTCTTGCCTCGCGGGCTCCGACTTCGCTACCTCTGCTCCTCGTGAACTACGGCGCTGAATTGTTGCAAGAAGAACTCGTGCGGCGCCAGCGGGCGAATCCGGCTTATTCATTGCGCGCCTTCGCGCGTGATCTGGATTTGAACCCCGGAACCTTGAGCGCCGTGCTCAAGGGGCGTCGTCCGCTCACCCGGAGCGCGGCCGAAACCCTCGCGGCCAATTTGCGGCTTTCTCCGAAGGGCAAGCGGCGCTTACTCGAAAGCCTTAAGGGACATGCCTTCTTTAAGTTGAAGGCTTCGACCCCGCCCGAGGACGCGCTCGAAGTCGATGAGCGACATTTTCACATCTTGTCGGAGTGGGAACACGCGGCGGTTCTTACTTTGCTCGGCACCCGGGAGGCCCGCGTCGATGCCGCTTGGATTGCCGAAAGATTGGGAATCCCCCGTACGCGCGCCGACCTGGTGCTTAAGCGCTTGCGCGCGGCGGGATTCATCAAACGCGAAGAATCGGGACGCGACGTGGTCGCGGCGCCTGCTTTCAAGACGAGCGAAGACGTGGCTTCCGAGGCTCTGCACAAAGCGCACCTCGAAGAACTCGAGCTCGCCCGTCGCAAGCTTCCGCTCGTGTCCGTGGATCGTCGCGATTACTCGTCGCGTACGATCGCTGTCGCGACGAAAAATTTACCCAAGGCCAAAACCCTCATCCGACGCTTTCGCGCGGAGCTCGAAGAGCTGCTCGACGACGGTCGCGCCGATGAGGTCTATCAACTTTGCGTTCAGTTGTTTCCGCTCACGGTCCTGTCAAACGATGGAGATAAACATGAAAACGATTAAATCGGCCGCGACTCTTTCTTTGCTGGTGCTCGCCGCTGCTTGTGGTGGTCACGGCAAATCTTTCACGGGCACGAGCTCGCTCGCGGCGGGTTTCGACAAGGGCAACGGCGGCGATTCGGTCGTGTGCTTCAAGAGCTTGTCGATGCGCAATCAGGTCCAGGAGACCTTGTTGAAGAATCGTTACAGCAACGCGCCCCAAGACCCTTTCGAGAATCCCGGTGCGCTCGACGACATCGAGTCCATTCGGACCCTCGACCTTTACGAGTATCAGCTCCCGACGGGATTCCCGCCGCAGGTGCATCCGCTCTTATCTTTGAGCGGCGATTTGCCGACGCGGATCCGTACGGTCATAGATCGCGCCAAAACGCGCACGACTTTGGGCGACAAGATCGATGAAACCTATTCGAAGATACCGCTCGCGAATTGGAAAGCCAGCCAAGCGGTGGTTGAGATCGATGACTCGAATGAAGCTGAAATTTTGCCGGCCAATTGTCTTCTTATTCAACAGGCTGTGCGGCAAGGAAACATCGTTTACTACAATGCCAAGCTCTTCCATCTGCTCGACGATACGAGCAAGACCGCGCTGGTGATTCATGAGCTCGTCTATGAGATTGCGGCGGAACGAGGTTCTTCGACCTCAACGGGCGCCCGCCCGATCGTCGGTTGGCTATTTTCGCGAGATGAATTCGGCGAGACTCCCTTGCTCGCACTTCCGTCCAAGCTAGGCGTCTTGGGGAACTACGCTTTTCCTTATCTCGTGAACGGACAAAAGATTTGGACCCGTGGGGTTTTGGATGAAACGAAGGACGGGCGTTTTACCCGCACTCTAAGCATCGATGCGACGATCGAAGGGTTTCGCGTGGGCGCTCACACGTACCGACTTTTTCCGAGTCGCCTTGTTCTGGATGCGGATGATCGCGTCTTGTCCTTTGACGGACAACTGATCGGTGACGGATATGATTTTAGGTCCGAGCGAGCCGAAGCGGATTCGAGCTCTAACTTTGAATTTGATCCGGCGTCTGGCACACTGCGATCGGTTCGGAGTTGGGACTCTTTGCCCTTTAACTGGAAGGGGCAGCACTACGGCGACTTCGTCGCGAGCGTTCTCTTTGATGCCGCCGAAAATGTGAAGTCTACGCTTTTGGGTAACTTCATGAACAACACCAACCGAGTTACGGTTGGAGGACTGACTTTTGTCGGTGTCCATGGCCATTTGGAATATGACGCTTCGTCGGGAATCGTTCGCTCGATCGAAGGCTGCGACCCAAGTTTCGTGAAAACCCTATACGGGCAGATATATCTCTCGGGCCCTCTCAGTTTTTATCCGAACGGACAGCTCGCCGTTTCGGGACCAATCGAACAGATCTCCATCGGTGTCGATGGGAGAATTTACGTAAGTTCGGGCCCTTTGAGGCTGCCCTCCAACTGGCTCGTTTCCGTGGCGGCCGGCGGTGTTGAATGGTCGCCGTCGGGAGAAATCCAGGCGGTCAACCCGCGGGGGGAAGCCCTTGTTGGACCAACCAGTTCGGGATCTATCGCTGAACCCACCTTTTACGATGTTCGCCGCGTAGAGTTTTATGCGGGCGGATTTCCGAAGACGGTCTTCTTAGGCGGCTTCGGCGGATACCTCATGAAAGATGGCTCGTACCTGAACGGACAGCGGATCATTGGGCCGATCACGATCGAGATGGATGCGCAGGGGAATGTGACGGGCACGCATCCTTGAATTTGGTGCCCGCGACACTAGGGTAGTTGAACCACGCGAGATACTGAGCGATTGGGAAAGGAGTGGGAAAAGGTTGGGAAAGATTTTCTCAGTCGTGTCGCCAGTTTTTGCCGATCTTGGCAGGAATTACCAAGAGTTGGTCTGAGGCTTAGGTTTTGTCGAAAACGTCTTTGAGTGTATCCCTCACCCCATTTGAGAAACGCCTTCCACTCGCAAAGCCCCTCGAGTTTGATTTTCACTCTGCTCAGGGGGGCTGGCTGGCGCGTACGGCTGTGGCAACAAATACAAGACAGGCGCCTCGGTTTCCCGAAGCGCCTGTCTTTCGGATCAGCCAGCTCAATTCAAAGATTGGATTACCGAGAGACTCTCAATAAATTTCGAGCGTCGGTAGGGAAGCTTGGCTCCGTAGCTCTCGTGAAGGCCGGCTCCGTTAAAACCCGGGATGTCTTCGGCCGAGGCGCTAGAGCGGATCTTGAGCTTGAGGCCCTTTTGGGGGTCGAGCGAAGGCGAGGCTGAGAACACGCGGTCTTCCAATTTGCGTAGCGCGACCACAATCGATTTCCAGGTTTCGTCGGGGATCTTGCCCGCGTAAAAAGCGCTACGGATCTTCATGAGGAGCTCTCGACGTTGATTGGAGCTAAGTTCGAAGTTCTTCTCCTTAGCGATAAAATCCTTAAGCAGGTTTGCAAGCGAAGGGTTGGCGGTCACGAAGTCCGGGTAAAATGAAGTCGGGATTCCAAAGCCATCCGGAACAAGGGGATAATTAAATCCGTGCGCCGCGGCCCAGGTTTGGCCGAGAACATCGGGATGAGTCAGAAACGCAAGGCGAGCCGCTTTTCCGCCGAAGCTTCGACTCAGATCAATGTTCAGGCAATCGGCCATGGGGCTGCCCCGGGCACACATTTCGTCGTAGAAGCGGACCTCTCGAATGGAGCCAGATTCTTGAGTGATCCAGTTGGAGGGAATTTTTTTGCGAAGCTCGGATTCGACCTTATCGAGAGTCGTGCTCTCGATGGTGTAGGTCTCTTCGGCGACCCGCAGATGAATGGGCTTGCCGTCGAATTGATTGCGGAGGCTTTCAATCGCGGTCTTGTCGCGAAGGACCATGTCCGGCGTGCCTCTTTCCCGTGCTTTAAGGTAGATGTGCGAGCCTGGGTTCTGGCTGGAATATGTGATTGCGCCTGCAGTAACGGAAAGGTCCAGCGGGAGCTCGTCGAAAATTGGAATATCGCGTGCGTTAAGATCCCAAACGTCTTTGGGAAACACGCGCAGAATGCCCCAGGCCTCGCCCGTATTCATGGGAAGGTACCTGATGGATCCCAGTAGATCCTCCATTTTGAAAATTCGCGCGCCCGCGGCGCTGATAGCGGAAGCGACTGTAAGCGTCGTCTGGTGGGTTCCGCTGGATACGAAGTTGAGCGGCGCGGGATCGAAAACCTTTTTAACGGTGCGATAGGCGTAGAGAATGGAGTGTTCGCTAATAAGATCTTCGGGGTACGACTGAAGGCCGTAGAATTTATACGGGCCCGAGGCATCTTGAATGTCGTAAGTTTGAATGAGTAGGGGAATGTAGTCGCGCTCCTTGAGCGATTTGGCGTAGTGTCTTGAACTCGGCGGACGAGGAGACCTTCGTTAAATAGGGGGCGTCTATCTTGAGTTCGGTTGTGGCAAATTCCGGCGATTTGGAAGCCGTGCAGGCGAAAAAGAATGCGTTCAAGATCCAGACGAATTTTCTCGGGTTCATGTACACCAAAATCCTGTCACAGAAGGAGAAGGCTGGCAAACTTCTTGGTGCTTGCGATGAAATCGATAGAGAAAGAACGTCTAGTTCGCAGACTCAGTGAATTTTACGTTGATCAGATAGGTACCGTACGCGCCGTTGTTGTACGCGTTAGCCGTGACACCAACGGTGAGGTAGTCGCTGGCCCCCCGCAGGGTGATGGCCTGAGACGGCGTATCGGCCTTGAACAGCGCGCGGTTCCAGGGAATCGGCATGCCGACGGAGTAAATGAGTATTCGGGCCAAAGTGTCCACGAGCGATCCCGCCGTGGGTGCGGTGGTGAAGTATTTCGACGAAACGATTGAGGACGCCGAGTTGTTCGTGTCGAGTTTGGCCGGTGTTACGCTGGTTGCTGCACCTCCGGAGGCGGCCGAACTTCTGCGGTACACGTTAAAGTAGGTGATGGAGGCATATCCGCCGGCAGTGTTCCAGGTGTCCACGAGAATTTCCTGAACGCGAACGACCTTGCTGGCCGAGCCGGTCATCTCGAAGAGTTCGGCGGCCGTCGATGGAATCGACTGGGCGGGAACCGTAATGACGTAAGTCGAATCCGTACCGTTGATGGGAGATAGTTTGCCGTAGGAACCGCTCCATGCATCGGTGCCGAAGAGAATAGAGCTCGTGAAGAGCGTTGTCGCAAAGATATATTTAAGTTTCATCCCATCCCCCTGTTACAGCAATCAATTCAAGGACCCCATCTTGGGATTCTAGAGTTAGTGTACCCGAAGCACTCGTCGTGCCGTTAGCACGGTTGATTACGTCGCCGCCCGTGGTGTTGAAGGTGGCGGTACCGCCAGTGACCTTAAACTTACGCACGCTTCCGTCGGCTGGCGATGCGGGCAATGTCACCGTCGCCGTTGCACTGATGCGGTAATAGTATCCAGCGCCGTCGCTGGCAGTAAAGTTACCGGACTTTGCGGACAGGGTAAAGCCAGAGGCAGACCCCTTCGAGTTCAGTTGAGATTGCACGTTGGCCGTAACCCCGCTCAGGTAATTCAGTTCGGTGGCCGTTGCCGTGACGCCCGTCAGACTATCCGCTTGGCTAGACGACAAGGCAAACAGCGAGCCGCGGGATCGAATTCGGGGGCGGACGATGGTGCTCGTGTCCATCGAACCGTTCGCAGCTCCGGAGTCGACTTCGATTTCAAACCAAATTGAGGCACTCGCCGCCAAAGCACCGATGCGCGATGACAGTGAAGGGGAGCCGCTCGAGGCATCGAGATTGATGGTGAAACGTCCAGAGCTCAGGGGAGTGTTGTAAACGGACGATGTCCAAAGCGCCGATCCGCCGGTAGCAGCAGCATAGGCCGAAATACGGATATCTTTATTGGTGGTAATCGGCAAACCCGCCGTATCGAATATTGATCCATCAACTCGCACAATTTGAGGCGTTGCAAAGGCCGGGAACGAAGCAAAAAATGCCGCCACCGCTATCCAGAAGCACCCTCGATGTAAAAGTGCGCGGAGCATACTCCCTTAGTGTATCCATTCGGGAACATGCACCGTGAATTTTCGGGAGGATGAGACGAATTCACTTTGACCGGTTTTTTTTGTTAGGGATATCAAGTTATTACGGGAACCAATTTAGTGGTTTCAAATTGATTTTTATGAAAGTTACAAGGGAGGCGATTTCGACGGGCTGCCAACTCCGGTAGCTAGGCGAAGCCTCGTAGCACACAGAGCTCTTCACTATCTGCAAACTCGCCGCCGGCGGAATAGAGGGAAGTGTGAGCTGTTGAAGTTCATTTAATTTCCCTGACTCTCAATTTCTCTCCCGATCTCGTTGGTGTAATGGCAACAGATTTTCTAGCGTAGATGTTCTCCAAAGGCGAAACCGGCCTCCTAAGACGCAATAAGCGTGCATACTGATTAATGATGCTCGGGGGGATGACAGTTCGACACATCAAGGCGCTCCTGGTTCTTCTGGTCTGTTGGGTAGGGGGCTGGCACGCTTCAGTGGTAGCCACTCCACAGTCGCTGCGTATTGACGGAAATATTTACGATGCTCTGGGGCTCCCCTACTCCGGAGCCACTTCTATCGGCGTCAAGGTTTATAGTGCGGCTTCGGGAGGAACTCTCCTGTGGACGGCCCCGTCCGCTTACACGCCCACTGCGGTGAGCGGAAAATTCTCGCTCAACCTCGATGCGTCGGTGGCAGGTCCGAGCACGCTCAAGTCGGTGATCAGCACGGCCGGCGCTGCTTCGGCCTTATGGTTTGAGTTGAGTTATTCGGGCGTGACGGTTCGTCCGCGCATGAAATCTCGCGGTGCAGCCTTTGCTATTTCTTCCGCCTCGGCAGATTCTGCCACCGGATTACAGGGAGTTTCTGTGTCGTCCGCGTCGCCCGCGACCAACGATGTTTTAGTTTACAACGGAACGCTGTGGGGGCCGACCTCGGCGTCGTCGGTGGTGAGCGGAAGCTTTGTGTCTAAGGCAGGCGACACCATGAGTGGCGCCCTGTACACCACGGGCGTAAACGTGAGTGGCTTAACGGCCAGTAAGTTGGTGTCTACGGACGCCTCAAAAAATTTAACGTCTACGAACACGAGCAACTTAACGGGAGCGGGTTCAGTGTCCATCACTAACTCGCCGGCCATCATTGGTGGTTCGGCGGCGGTTATCTCCGTAAGCACGGCGAACACTTCAACCTCGGGAATTTTAACTTCCACCGATTGGAACACCTTCAACGGTTTAGTGAGTAGCAAGGTAAACCGATCGGGCGATACCATGACGGGCAACTTGTTGGTATCCGCAGCTCAGGTAACCACCGCTTCGAATACTCTCGCGGGTTCCACGGTGAACTTCAACACGGGCAACGTCCAGGTTCTTTCGAGTGTGGGTGGTAACACCATCACGCTTACCAACATGCGCGATGGGGGAGCGTACACCGTCGTGCT
>JAFEAR010000198.1 GCA_018266335.1 Bdellovibrionales bacterium | reverse complement strand
GGTTTTGTGGCAGATAAAATTCCCGAAGAACCTACGCTCAGTCCGAACACCGTAACTCCAGAAGATCTGGAAGCTCTGGCAGAGTCGGGCACCTCGGACGACAAGCTCATGGCTGAATTCCAAAAAGTTTTGGGCGAAAACAAATCATGATTGCTCGGCATTCGGTGCGTTGGCTTTTCAGCGCGAGCGTAGTCTCGTCGGCCTTCGCTGCGCCCACCACGGTCGATCCGCCGGCGGCGCCCAAGCAGCACGCCAAATGGATGCTGGATAGCTTTATTGTTCTGGCGCAAGAGCAGCCGCGCCGTTTGTTGCACATTGCGGAGCAGCTCTTTGCGGACGATCGCGTGCGCGTATCGACCATGGAACCCTCGCGCGCCTTTGAGTGGCAGCACCGTTTGGCGGTGGTGTCGGCGCTGTCGCAAATTTTTGAGTCGGGATCGCCCACGGAGCGTGCGCTCGGCAAGGACGCCGTGAAAGTGCGTATGCGGGCGCGGAGTGTTCTGCGCACGGCCCTGCGGCAGGATCCCTCGCTCCTCGTGCGCGATGGCGCGGTGGAGTCGATTCGGCGCATTCTGCGCATGCGCAAAAATGAAGCTAGCTACTGGGGCGGCGATTTGGAGTCGGCCTTCTTGGACCCAAAGAACGGCGTGGAGGGCGAAGGCCTTTTTATTCGCACAACCATTTTGACTGCCATGCGCGAGGGCTCGCTCAAGCCTTCGCGCAAACTGCGCCATGCGGCCGAAGCCGACGCCAACGGCGAAGTGCGAGCCCTGCTTAAAAACTGGGATACGTCCGCTTACGACGAACTCTAATTGTGGCCCGAGCCCACGGTCTTGCGCTTGAGTGCATCCGTGATGCGTATCCGGTGACCAATGCGGTAGAGAATAACTTTCTCTTCCATCTCGTCCGTGGGCATGCGCTGCCAATCGGTGAAAAAGTTTTTGTACTCTTCAAGTTCTTTGGTCACTTGCACGCGCACGGCCGGCTGGCCGGTTTGGCTGACGATGCCTTTGGAGAGTTTAATTTTTAGCCGGTACCGAACTTCTTCGAGGTGGTCGATTTTGTCGGGCACTTCATAGAGCTCGCGGTTGTAGCGAAAATCGGACCATTCGGTTTGCAGCAGGCCAGCATCGCGCGAGGCCACGGTGATGCTGTAAATGTCCAGCACGCGCACGGTGGCGTTCCACACCGAATCGTAAGTGCCTTGGTAAACTTGGTAGAAGGGCAAATCGAGCGGACGCTTGGACACGCTGTTCGAGGCGCAGCCGCCCGCGCCCAGCAGAGTAAGTGCGGTGGCCGTGAGCAGCGCTAAGCGTTTCATTGTACGGAGAGCACCCGAGCGAAGCGCAGTTCCGTTGCGTGCGTAAAGATAGCGGGTTCGGCATCTGCGAATTGCGGAATGGGAGCCTCGACCGCTTGGTCGGTGCCCACAAACACGAGCATCATTTTATCGGTGCCCAACGGACGCGTCAGCTCGAAGCTGCCCGAATCCGGCGCAACCCAAGCTTCCAGTGCATTTGGCAGCGGCGCCATGAGCGAGGCCACGGTGGGCGTCAGGTTGGCCAGGCCCAGCGAGAGCCAGCTGTAGGGAACTTCGGGCTGGCGGAACATGTCTTTGGTTGCGCGCAGCACGGCCATCCAGCCTTGCTGATGGATGGGGTTCCAGCTCAGGCGCGTGCCGTTCAGGGCGGCGCCCGTAAGTTGCTCGGGCACACCGCTCAACGAAACGCTGTCCGTGTTGCTCGCCGTTACGACGTACACCGAGGCGCTGCCGGGATAGCGATCGTTCTCGACGGGCGAATCGTACACGCGGCCAATCAGCACCTTCATGTTGGGTTGGAAGTTGGGCATGGAGCCAATCTTGCCGCTGCTCAGCGTTCCGGCAGCAAAGTCGCTCAGCATCCAGCGCTGTGCGGGCGTTTGTTGGAAGGCCAGCGCAATGTCGGTGGCGTTAGAGGGCGGGGCCGAGTGCGACCACTGGTAGCTGAGGGTCTTAGCGGGCTTGTAAGCCAACTGCAGGCCGATGGGTTGGGCCACGGTGGTCCAATCGCGCTCGGTCGCGAAGGCCATTTGGGTAACCTTCACGAAGGGAATCAGGCGCGTGTAGGGCGCGCCGCTTTGGCCCACCTGGGCCAGGTTGTTGATGTCGCCGCGAAAGGCCACGGCGGCCAGCTCGTTGGGCTTGCCCGGAGTTTGGTAGGTGGTGAAGCTGGGCTTGGAAAGGGTGATGGGGAAGCCGTAGACTTCGGTTTGTTCCGGAATGTACAGGTTGCCCGGTACCTTGGCCGTGATGGGGCCGGCATTGAGGGTTTCGTTGGGGGCCAGCAGGCCGCCCAGCTGCAGGCTAATCAGGTTGGTGGCCGAGATGGAAGGGACCACAATGGCGCCGTCGATGAAGCCGTCGGAGCTAAGATTGGTGAAGCCCTGCACGCTGCCCTTAACGGCCTGGGGCGGGACGAAATCGGACGAAAGACCAGCCATGGCCAGAGCGCTCAAAAGCAGTGTTTTCATAGGGTGAGATCCTCCTGTCAAAAACATAACACGGGGCGAACCATTCCCATATTGCCCCGACGCGCAAGCTTTGATAGCACCGCGTTGTTTGCGAAAAGTGCCTGGGTAGCTCAGATGGTGAGAGCGGCGGATTCATAACCCGCAGGTCGGCGGTTCGATCCCGCCTTCAGGCACCAATCTCTTTCGTCTTCAAAACGAAATTCGAAGCAAGCAAGCAAAATTCAAACCCAATTTTAAGGGGAGCTGATCCGAATTCGCCGGGTCGAGCGTTCGCTGTGCAAGACCAAACATAGGTAACACTTTGTTAGCAGGACATAGGTGACAGGGTTAAAAACTTGTTGGGGTTGAATGTTCCCGTTTTTTCGTCAACAAAGCCCAACTCGTAGTTCATAAACTTCACTCTCCAAAGATTCTCCTCGGTCTCTGTCAGCGCAACAGGCTGATTCTCGAAGGCCCCACTGAGGAAAAAGGCTTTGCTGTTTCGCAGGTGAACCTGTCCGTTGGCGCCAACCAAACGAACAAGGTCCTCGTTGCCATAATTGGGGTCAGGCAAAGTAGTAGGCATCTTCCGAGTCGGTCGATTCCATACGGAGCCCGGAGTTTTCATTCCCAAGGCTTCGTGAGGTCGCTCTTCGTTGTATTCACGGCGGAAGCGATCAAATCGTTCTTGCTGCTGAAGACTATTGTTTGCCGCTGGGCGAGTTGTGGCGCGCTTGAGGGTTAAATGCATTCGTTCGTGCCGGCCATTTTGTTCGGGATGGCCTGGTTCAATTCGAAGAACGTCGACCTCCAAACGCATCAACCACAGCGACAAGCGCGATAGGCCGAAGATTCCTCGCGAGCCAAACGGACATCCGTTGTCCGAAAGTATGGCGTCCGGAAGGCCATAGGTATCGAAGGCTTCTGTGAGCGCAATTTCTGCTGGCTTCGAGCGCGTATTCTCGAGAGCTTCGCAGACAAGCAAATACCTTGAAAAATGATCGGACAAGGTCAGCGGGTAGCATAAACAGCTATCGCGTGTGCGGAACTGTCCCTTGAAGTCGAGCGTCCAAATTTCGTTCGGAGCCGAAGTCGATCTGATTTTCTCCGAACGAAAAGCGGCATGTCCAGCTCTTCGCTGTTTTTTGGTCGCCACTTTGCCATGCTTGCGAAGCATACGGTGAATCGTGATAACGCATGGAACTTTGCACCCAAGTTCTTCAGCCGTCGGAAGTCTTGCCCGAATCTTCCTGGCCCCCCAATCGGGGTATCGCTCCTTTAGCTCAAGAACTCGATGTTCGACCGCCTGTGAAGTCCGGGAGGGGCTCGTGATCGGAGCGCGCGTTTGGTCACTTAAGCCCTCGATCCCGTATCGCCTATAGCGCTCCAAAAACTTGTAACCGGTCTTACGGGAAATCCCGAACTCCCGGCACAGGGCACTGATCGGCTCCCCTTGCTCAATTCGTAGTATTAGCTTCATTCGTTCGCTCACAAGCTGACTCACTTTCCAAGGCATCTGCCGCTCCTCCTGTAGCAGGAACGGTTACCTCAAAATGTCACCCATGTGGTGATAACAACTTGTCACCTATGTACTGGAACCGGACCCGCGAAATGTCGGCATCTTTCGGCATTTTGCTACCGCTTGCTACCAACTTTGCTACCAGCCTCTCAGTCGTTCAGGACCGGATTTTCATAGAGCCACTTTAAGGAGGTTCTTATGAAATTACGTCACATTGTTTTGGCCGTCGGTGCTGCCTGGGCGGGTGCGGAGCGAGTCGGTGGACCCCGGACACTTTGGGCCGGGGCCGCCGATCCGCATGTGGTCTTGCGTGAACGGGTGCTGGAGATGCACCGGGCTCAGGTTGAGCTGCTGAAGATCGATTGGGGTAATCCGGGATTTTGTACGGAGTGGGATCGGGGTTTTGATCGGAAGACTGGGAGATGTGCGGATGGGCGGAGAGCGATGCGGCGGTAGGCTCCCGCCGGTCAGCCCTTCGGGCTTCGACCGTTGGGCAAATGAAAGGCTGGAGACCTCCATGTCCCCAGCCTTTGGTTGAAGGTTAACGGTAGGCGTTTGCTTCGGAACGGTGACTGTTGATCCAGGCCCACACGTCCTTATTCATCCAGCCCTGGTAGTTGCTGGTCGGGAATTCATTGACCAGCAGGTAGTCGTTCTTGTCCAAGTGAGATTTCAACGCATCCGAGATTGCATTCGCCGACATGGACGATTGGACGAGATACGAACTCTTCATGGGTTTGATCCAGGCTCCCAAGGAGCGGATTGCCGAATGAAGGCTTTCGTAAGCCTGCCCAGGGGTATTGAGGTCAAAATTGATGGCGTAGATTGCCATGGTTTGGTCCTTTCTTAAATGAGAGGCACTTTTTGGGAATGGGAAGCCCTAGCCCATCCCTTGACCAAACCAAATCGCTGAGAGATATTTGTAGGTGCGAGTTACAAAATCCAAGCTTTCGAGTTTGGTCAAAAAAGCGCCTCGGCTGTATTACAGTCGGGGCTTTTTGCTTTTTTGTCCGAGCGAAATGTTTATCGTCTCTATAGATTTCCCCCTTCCTTGGGATCCTCGTCGTGGCAATCACCACGAAGGCCCGTCTCTCAGTTTCCGGCCGCCGCTTTGCGAAGTCAAGGTCGGCGCGATGAATTTGTCAGCCATACCTACGATTTTAAAAAATGTAAGTATTGCAAACGTTTTCGCCGATGCTACTCTTTAGATATGGAGCGGCTGTATGTGGAGTTTGGTATCAAAGTACGAGCCCGCCGTACGCAAATCGACATGTCTCAGGAAGAGTTGGCCGATGAATTGGGGCTCAGCAGGGTTTCCGTTGCGAACATTGAGCGAGGACGGCAGAGAGTGCTCCTTCATCAAGCCGTTATTCTCTCTCGATTGCTGGGAATTCCTTTGGATGAGTTTGTATCTGCCGATGCTAAAGATGTTGAAAATCAGCTAAAGGCTCTTCCTAAAGCAGTGCAAAAGGTTCTTGCTCCTGTAATGAACAAGGCAAGGCGGGGTACTTCGAAATGAAAGCTAGATATAAGCACATCGAAAGAGTCACGAATGATTTGCTTAGTAAGCACAGGCTTACCTCTAAGTTGCCTATAGACATCGAAAACCTGATTGAGACTTGTGGCATCAAGCTAGTGAAGCAAGATTTTCAAAACACGATATCTGGAGCCGCTGTTATTGAGGGTTCGTTGAAAGTCATCTCGGTAAATAGGTCGGAAGCCCAGGTTCGACAGAGATTTACCGCGGCTCACGAATTGGGGCACATTCTGCTTCATCAAGGTAAAGAAGTAGAGGTGAGCTACCCTTCCGCCACATTTTACAGGGATCCCAAATCTTCAACTGGCGAACACTGGAAAGAAATCGAGGCGAATTATTTTGCTTCCTGCGTATTGATGCCCAAGGTGCTGTTGGAACGAGAAATTGCTGGCCTTGCGGAGAACAATTCCAGTCTCAATGAAGAAGTAATCGACCAATTGAGTAAAAAATTCAAAGTCTCTTCCCAAGCTATGTGCATTCGCTTGGGCGCACTCGGTTTTACCTAATCTATTTGATGTCGTTTTTTTATCGTGGCCAATTTATCCCGTTCTCATGAAGGGGTTAACACCATTCTCAAAAGGATCAGTGATCGTTAGGAGAAATGATCGCTAAAACCTGAAGTTGACCATCTTTTTTAGTGAGATCCTTTTCAATGGCAGGTGGATTTCCAATCCTGTGCTCTGGATCGTATATAAAACAAACTAAGGTTTTGCATTTAGGGTGCGACTTGTAGCGCTCTCTATCAATAATTAGCTGCTCACCAACTTCTTTGTCTTTAAGGCCCTGCCGGGTTTTTTTTATTTCAATAGCGATCTCTTCATCGTGAAGAAGAAAATCGATTCTCGATGAGCCGCCCGCATAGCTGGGAGTATATTCCTCAGCTCTAATGTCTTTGAAATGAAGTTTTAGGATCGCATGAAGCGCATCCTGGACATCGTATTCATCGTTAAACTCAATGGTGCTACGACCGCTATGTCTATTTTGGATTTGCCGTGCAAATAGCGGGAACTTCCGACAGATTTGTTTGATTAGCTCAATCTGATCTTCTTTGGTTGGGTCGGATTTAATTGCGGCATTCACTACCTGCTGCTTTTGAGCTTCCGACCACGGGAACGGGTTTCCACAATGGGCGCAATGGCTTGGAACCCGTGCGGAACTGAGTGATAAAACACCGGCCGTAAAATAGTGGCCTGGAATATCCGTTTTGCATTTTTCGCACTTTGAAATAGTCCGTGCCCCACATTCATCGCAGAATGCTCTGGCAAATTGAGGACTACTGCGGATGTTGTCGGCGATCTGGTGACCGTTTACACAAACCTGCTGAACATCATACCCTTCTCTCATCTGGCCTCCTGATTAAGCCCGCTTCCGCATTTCACCCATTGCGACTTTGAAGAGCCCGTTTTCGATGGGCATCTTCTCGGCCTCATACTTCTTGCGGAACTGCTTGAGTGCGGCGTCGGCAATCGGAATGAGAAATTCTTTGGGAATGTTCTCCATGTGCAGAGCTGTCACCACGTCGATGAAGGTGCCGTCTTCCCAGCGGAAGTAAGGCGCCGTTATCGCTTTCTTCATGATGATCGGAGTGAGCGATTCATCGCGTGCGAGCGTCTCGACGACGTAAAGCAGGTGGAGAAGGCGACGACCCACTTTGTTGTCGGCGCTTTCGGCGAGAGTTTTCGCCATCGAAGTCGAAAGTGCCGTCTCGGTGATCCCCAGAAAAGAGCAGAGGACTTTTTGCGTGCAATCGAGGCGCTGGCAAAGGGCATCGGTGGCCGTGCGAATCGTTACATGTTGGGGGGCAGGCATACCGAGTCTCCTTAAATTTATTATCGACATTTATTTAAAAAGTATCAAGCAAATTAAATTAACTGCCCCATGTAATTACAATGACTTAACAGCAACTAGCTGATTTAGCTTAGAAATGTCTAAAGCGGTGTTTTCCAAGGCCTTTGCCCAGAAGGTCCGCAGCTTTGCCCCGGCAAGGCAGGAAGACATCGACAAGGCGGTGAAGCGCGTCTTGGTCGATCCGGACAACAAACAATACCGCCGCCCATACCTGACCCCTTACCGGCAGGAACACCCGAGCGATAAGACGCTGACTCTTTTCTTCGAGCCCGTCGCGGCGGATGGCGTGTTTTTCGTTTGGATCAACGACGAGCGGCATCCGCACGACACTCACAAAAATCACGGCGACGATCCGTGCGTGAAAGAGTTCGTGCGGCTTCGCGATGCGCGCGAATTGGAGAGCTATTCGAAAGACTTTCACGAGGGCAAGTTCACGGTGCAGCCTCGCGCCAACGCACCGAAGTTCCTACGGTTCGAGAAATACGGAGCTTCGGTTCACGGAAACGTCTCCCACGACGGCGCGGTTCACTTCAGTATGGCTATCGCCTCGCCTGACGACGAGTCGGACCTTTTTGATCACTACAAATTGTTCATCGCAAAAACTCGGGAGCACTTCATGGAGCAGGGGCTTCCGTTCGAGTTCCGCGTCTTCGACGGAAATGACGAGTTCGAACGTCTTTTGGGCGAGAACATCGAACCCGGCCACTGGGCGAAGACCCGCGCTCACGGCGAAACGACCTATCGCTGCATCTGACTCCGCCACGAGTGTCTCAAAAGTGTCTTGAGACAAAAGTGAGAATCTCACGGCATGAGACACTTTTTGAAGTGGGCTGAAATTCAAAAAAACATTCTGATCTTTAACGGTTAGGTGGCATTTACGCTTCCCGCTCCCCGGTTGGCACGGCCTTGCAACCATATAGGGGAAAGGAGGCACTCGACGTGCCCAAACAACCCAACAAACAAAACGAAGTTCTTTATCTGATCGCCAAATACGGGGTCATGAGTTCCCGAACGGTCTGGGAAATTCTCGATAAAAAAATCAGCTATGGGGCGGTTCGCAAGCTGCTCAATAAGCTCGAAGAGCGAGGGCTGATCGTGCGACCGACGGGGCTCGCTGGCGGACAGCCGATGCACTACTGGATTCTTTCGCGCGAGAAAGCCGCTATGGCTGAAACTATCCGCATCACCGGCATTTCCCCCGACATAATTTTGCAAACGAAAATGCGTTACACGCACTTTCCGCATGAGGACCTTTGCACGCTCTTTCAGTCAGCGGTTGAGCGTGGCGATCCTCGGATCAAGGTGCTGCGAAACAAGCGGGGTCTACATCCCCAGCTACCCACGTACCTCTTCACGAAGAGTCTGCTGGATTTGGGCTATTGCCCGGATCTCTGTCTCGGAATTCCTCAGTACAGTGATGCCGACTGGACGGTGCCGTCACGCTACGTGTGGCTTGCGGTGGAAATCGACCGCTCATACAGAACCACGAAGCGGCTGGCACGACGCCTCAATGTTTACACGAAACATACGATGTTCAGTGGTGTTCTATATTTTCTGCCAAGCCGAGGGACGGCGAAGGGAGTGAGCGATTTGTATGAGAAGCGTGGAGGAAAAGACGCCACGCGCTTGCGCGGTGGCAGAAATGTTTTTCTCGCCTCGGCTCAAGTGCAAAAGTCTCGTTCGCTCTTTTGGAATTTGAAAGTTTTCGTTGGAGGACATGAGATTCCACTCAAGGATTGGATACTAATTTTTTCTGCGGTGCCGCAGGAGCGACGCGACACATTTTTTCAAGAGATGCTGAACAAGGGTGTCCCTCATCCAAGTCCCCAAGCGGAGCGGCAAGTCTCTTAAACGACTGATGTTCTAGGCGCGGGGCACGCCACTAACCCCGAACTGACCTCCCTCTCTCTACGATGTGCCGATAGGGAGGTCAGTTCGGGGTTAGTGGCTAAGGAGATACTACGAGAGAAAAATACAAGGGGTGTCTGGATTGGGGGACATTGGAATGAGTAAAAATGGAACAAATAGGTTCTTTGAAAATCTGGTCTTGAACGATTGTTGGTTGGATTCGGAAGAGGCGGCTGAGTACTTGCGGTTGTCGGTGAATGCGCTGCGGATTGCGGTGTATCGCGGGCAGATAAAAGCGCACAGGCTTGGGCGTCGTCTTCGATTTAAAATGGCAGATTTAGAAAAGCTCCCCGTTTCAAGCGGTCACTAACGTGGCCCAGAAAGCAGGGAAGCTATGTCGATCAAGGAAGTACCCTTGCCGAACGGCAAGATTGTCTATGACGTTTATGTTCATGTGTCGGACGGACGCGGAGGGCGCCTGCAAAAGCGCCGCCGTAAAGTTCCGACGTTGAAAGCTGCCAAGGATGCCGAGGCTCTGATGATGGCCGGGCTCCTTCTCGAAAAGGGAAGGCCTGGTCGAGTCACCTGGAGTCTTTGGTTTGAGAAGTGCATGGAGCAAATGCAGGTCACGCATCGGCCCACGACGATAGAAAACTATCGGCTAATGTTAGGCCGCTGGGTGACTCCGCAGTTCGGAGACAGATTTCTCGATGAAATCACTCCGGCGGAGATTCATCGTCTTCTCTACGACCAAAGACCCAAGGCTTCGATGAGTACGCGACGCACGGTCCTCGACATCATCCGAAGATTCTTCGGACGAGCGGTCGATGAGGGCTTGCTCACGCGAAACCCGGCTCTTCCCATTAAGGTGAAGGTGCCGCAGCCCATCCAAAGCGTCTTGAACGCGACCGAGGTCCAAACGCTCCTTCGGGAAGCGATGCTTACTGGGCATCGCTTTTATCCGATATGGGCAGCGGCTCTCTTCACGGGAATGCGGTCGGGTGAGCTGTATGCGTTGAGATGGTCCGACGTGGACCTTGAGAATCGCCGAATCTACGTGACTCGAAGTTGGAACAACAAATCCGGCTTTGGCCCCACGAAGAGTCAGCGAAACCGCGTGGTACCCATCTCGGATTCCTTAGTGAAGCTCTTGGCTGAACTTAGGCTTGCCAACCGGTCCTCTCGAGCCGAGGAGGATTTTATCCTGCCTCATCTGCAAGAATGGACGGATGGCGAGCAGGCTGCCGTGCTGCGGCGCTTCTGCAAGCTCATCGGGATTACCTCGATCAAGTTCCACGACCTCCGGGCGACCTTCATCACTCAGCTGCTCCTCAAGGGAGTTCCCTTGGCGCAGGTGATGGCGATTGCGGGTCATACGGAGATTGGAACGACGAACGGGTATCTACGGGTGGCCGGAAGCGACCTAGAGGGCACCACGAACAAGCTGAGTTACTCGCTCCCCGAGGAGCGACTGGCTCAGGTCATCGAACTACGGTCCTAAAACTAACGCAGCCCCGGCCCAAAAGGCTGGGGCTGCTACTTCTTGCTACCAACAGGCGATTGAGGCTAAAGATTTTGAAGTCTTAGGGCGATCCCGCCCTCAGGCACCAAATTTTTAGAATCATTCGCGGGGCGGCGTTCGAAGTCGCTGAAATCCAAAACCAATTTTAAACACAGCTGGCATCGACTCTGAGGCCGTAGCATTCCCGAAATTTCTCCCGGTCACTCGACGGAGCTGTCAAATAGCTCCCACGAGTCTACCAAGAATTGAGCCCCATCTTTTCAACCAGGAAGGCGATCGAAAATGTTTTCTTTGCATGACGGGCTGACCTCCGTGGATAGACGTTTCGAGTGGATAGGATTCGAATGCCAGCCGAATCGTTCACCTTACTCGTCCACCGGTCCTCGTGCTCCTGGCCCACGACCAGCGGTTCGGTGCGGGGCAACATTTTCGCTATCCCCACCTTGAGGCGAGGCTTGCGCTTTGGTGTCTCGCTCACACATGCTAGCGTTGAGTTGGAAATGGGTCGGGTTCTTTGCTGTCTAAGTTTATCTCTGGTCGTTTTTTCGAATATCAGCGTAGCGTCTGGGTTTGATTGCTTCAGGGATACACTTGGAAAATTGCTGGGTGGCGGCTTTCAAAAGGGCGTTTCTACCGGCGCCGATCGTGCCCCGCGTGGCCGATACCTTATTCCGTCGATGAAGCTCGGCGATGTTATCGAAGGCAGCGTAATCCCTTCAAGCGATCATCCATTTTCGTGGTGGAAGTCGCCGCTTAAAGTCCGAAAAATTCAGAACAAGGCCAATTCGAAGGGAGTCCACGTATTAGCCAGAGACATCAATGGGCAGGCGCATTTTTATTCGCTTGAGGCCGCTAAAGATGGCATTCGCGTTCTTGAAGAATCGGCCGAGATGTCACCGTTGGCACTCTCCGCGAGAGCTAGCTACAACGTTGAAAATAATTTCGACGTCAGAATTCAGAAAGCTGACTCCCTTTTGGAGCGATTAACTCGTTCCCAGTATGCAGCCTCTTCAACTTCAAGGTCCGAGGATTCGACAAAAGACATTTCTCTCCAATCGATCAGTGATGCGAATTCCCTTATGATGGAAAAACTGCTCTCCGGGGCGCCGCTCACCGAAGAGGACATTTCCAATTGGAACAAAACTCTTTTGTCTAATGGTACGAATACCTCTGCTTCGAACGCAGGACATATTCGGGGTACCTTCAAGGAAGGTCGCGACCTAAGAAAATCAGAAGCCCAGGTAACGACGGGGGCTCCCGGAATACCTTTTGTTAACTTGGCCCCGCCGCACGAAGTTTCGGAACGGCTATTTTCGCTTCTCGAGGCGGCTAATAATATTGGCTATAGGTCGAGCCTCGAACAAATCGCGGAACTACAACACGAGTTCATTGCAATACACCCCTTCACGGATGGAAATGGACGAACGAGTAGAATTTTTACCGATTTTCTTCTCATGAAAGCGCACTTTCCACCGCTTCCTCATAGTTATGACGAAACCCGCGTTATTTTATTTCATTCCCCGGAAGAGATAGCGGATATGTGGAAAGCTGCGTACAAAGGACAGGCCCACGGTCCGTGATTTTATGGATTACCGGGCAAATATAGGCCCGCGCGTGTAGGGAAGTTGATGATCCGGTGGAGAAGAAATCTACCCAATTAAATCCAGACTAAATCTAACACCTGTTTTTGCATTTGGTTGCCTAAATCTGTGGAAGCGAAGAAGGACGTGGCCTAAAAAAAATGGGCTCTCTGACGAAGGGGGGGGAAGTCAGAGAGCCCTATAAATCGGTTTTGGGGACCGACTATTTTTTACTTACCGCGAAAAACAAGAAGCCAGAGCAATAGGCAGAGTCCACCCGGTACCCCGAACATCCAGAGCAAGATGGGCGGCATGACCCGCCCTTCAATTGATTTCATTTTGAATTCCTCCAGCCCCAGAAAGTAACAGCGCTCTTTGGAGTTCGCTCGTCAAGTTTCCTTAATGGGGTCGAGGCGTCATAGAGATTTTTGATTAATTAGTTGCAGCGGCTAGCGGTGAGGCAGCCCGAGGCGGCCGGAAAGCCGCCCTTGCGATAGAGGCTTTGCTCTTCAATCCAGGCTTTGTTTCCGGAACCCGTTCCCGTAATGCTGCGCGTGCCTGTTCCGGAATCGATGAATATTCCGCCGGTATTGTAGATGCCCTGAAACTGGTAGGTCGCCAAAGTGACCGAGCCACTGCCCGTCGTTTTAATCATGCCGCCAAAGACGGGCGACCAAGCTTGGGCCGTGCTTCCGGTGCCGGTGAACGAAACGGCATCGGAGCCGTTGTTGTTAAAGAAGATGCTGCCTTTCCATACGGCGTCTGCGTTTACGCTCCATGCGGGCACCGTGCCGGTGGTCACCGTCACGGCCTTGTTAAACGCGACGACCCCTAGTTCCGAGGCCACAATGTCCGTCCACCCGCTGCCCGAAGCCGTGAAGTTGCCATCGTATTGAATCGACGAAGGTCCCCACGAGTGAGTGGCGTAGTTGCCGTTGCCGGTAGCCGTGGTGTTGCCGGTGGTTTCGACCAGTCCGCGCGATCCGGCCGAAATACCAATTTGGGAATTGCTGTTCGAAATTAAATTCGCGGTGCCCGTAATGGTTCCTTTATTGAACGCCGAAATGCCATCCTTCGTATTCGATGACGAAGTAATCAAAGAAGTGCCGGTGGAGTAAATGTTGCCGGTATCAGCAGCGATAACGCCGTAGGAGGAATTGCTGTTGGTTTGCACGGTCGCGCCGGTCAGGACGGTGTATCCGCCCGAGGTGAAAATACCGTCGAGGCCGTTGGAGTTGAAAACATTGTAACCCGTTAGCTCCACGTAACTGCGCCAGGAGAGCAGTCCGGAGCTGGTGTTGTTCGTGGCCGTAACACCGTCGAGTTTCGCCGAGGCGGCCGGCTGAATGTGAAAGCCGTCGGCGGTAAAATAATTAGCCGTGAAGCCCTTAATCGTTACTCCCCGCGAGGGCATTTGCACTACCACGCCGTATTTGCCCACGGGGGTGGTGGGGGCGCCCGAGGTGGCGCCGCTAAAAGTTACGCTGCCGCCGGAAGATTGCACCACGAGGCCTGCCGAAGCAGAAACGAATTTTGCAATGTTGAGTAGGGCCGCGCCACTCGTTGTTTGCCGGTAAGTGCCGGCCACAACGTTGACCGTCACTGGGTGCAAAATAAATTCGGGAACAATGTCGATGGCCTTCTGCGTCGTTAGGAAGGCGCAGTTGGGAGCCGATGCGGAGGAAGCGTTGGCCAGGCCCGTGCAGGTCGAGTCGTTGCCATCGGTGCGTACGTAGAGGTTCATAGAGGCCGTGGTGCGGCGAGCGGCGGCGATGGGGAAGGTGGCATCCTGACCGGCTGGCAAAGCGGGCGTCCAAAATTGCGTGCCGTTGTTCCACGCCAATGTTTGTCCGTTGGTGGGGGCCGTGGTGGACAGCAGGTTGCCGCGAATGCCATCGGCCGTTTTGGCTGCTAGAGCAAAGGCGGCTCCGGCCGCGCGAATTCGCGGCATCACGTTCACGGGGGTCGTCATCACACCGTTCGCGGCGGCGCTGTCGACAATGATTTGGAACCAGGCGTTGCCCGTGGGCAGGATGTCCGAGAGCGCCTGCACGAGGGTGGGCGATCCCGAAGATGCATCGATAGCAATCGAAAATCGCCCGGGAGCAAACATGGAGGTGTTGTATACGGAGGATGTCCACAGCAGCGATCCCCCCGAAGCGGCGGAGTAGAGTTTGATTTGGATATCCTTCGCCGTGCTGTTGGGGAGTCCGGCGGAATCGTAAAGCGAGCCCATCACCTTGGCGACAAGGGGGGTGGCCTGCGCGCGCTGCGCACCCACGCAAATAAGAATAATCGCAAGCCAGGCTCGCTTAGTTGCAACGGCTACTTGCATCGCAAGACCCCGCGGCGAAGCCGCCTTTCCGGTAAAGACTGAGTTCTGAAATGCCGGCCACGGTGGTGGCGTTCGATACGGTGCGCGTGCCCGCGCCCGCATCGATAAAGCGGGAGCCGTTGCTCACGTATATTCCGTAGCTTTGGTACTGGGTGATCGAAATGGTTCCCGACGCAGTGGAAGAGAATTGCGAATTCGAATCCACGTAAATGCCAATGCCAGTGCCTACGGACCCGCGCGCCGTGCTCAGCGCGGCCGTCCCCCACATGGCGAGTGAGCTAGAGTCTAGAATGCTAATGCTTGCGGCCGTATTAGTGCCGGACATCGTAACGCTGTTGTTCAGCATGGTGCCGTGTCCGCTGCTCGTGAGGGCCCAATTGGCCGCGGTGTTGGAGCTAAATGTGAGCGGGCATTCGGTGTAGATACTGGCGTTGTACGCAACGTTAAATCCGTAAACACCGTTGGAGCTGGCCGTGATGCTGCCGTTGGCATCACAATATAAATAAGATCCATTCGTAGAAGTTACACCCGAGCCGCCGGACGAACTATTTGCCGTGAGCGTGTCCGGGTAAAAGAAGGCGTTGCCGGTAATGATAACTCCCCCGCTGGTATTGCTGTTCGCGGTGTAAGATGTGCCGTTAAGCCCGTAAGCCTGGCTTTCGAAAGCGATAATCATGCCAACGATGTTACTATTTGCAGTGACGCTACCCGTTCCGATTAAGTTGAACTGACTTTTGGCGATATAAAGCCCGTAGGAGTTGCCCGTGCCCAGTGTGTTGGTACCGATGGCTTCGATGTAGGCTGAAGTGCCTTCTACCCCCGCAAAGCTATTGTTCGACGATGTAACGGTGTCCAAAACTCCGGCCGAGTGCGGATTGAAACGAATGCCGCTGCCCACAAAATACTGGGTGGTGATGTTTTTCAGCGTGAAACCGCGCGTGGTCGGAGCGTAAACGTCTACCCCATTGTATCCGACCGCCGTCGTGGGTGCGCCCGAGGTGGCTCCCGAAAGAATGACGCTGCCGTTGCCCACCACCAGGAGCGAGCCCGAGGATCCAATTTGTTTTTGAATGGTGAGCGCGTTAGCTCCCGAGGTCGTCGTGCGATAGGTCCCCGCGGCGATGTTCACTGTGACGGCATTCAGCAAAACTTCGGGCAGCGCATCGACGGCCTTTTGCGGAGTTGCAAAGGAACATGCGGGGGCCGATGCCGACGATGCGTCCACGGAACCGTTGCAAGTAGTGTCGCTGCCATCGGTGCGCACATAGACGGCGGTGGCCGCCGTGGTGTGGCGCGCGGCTTCGGTGGGATAGGTGGCATCTTTGCCCGCGGGGTTTTGTGGCTCCCACTGCACTAGGCTCGAGTTGTAAGCCAAGACTTGGCCGTCGGTAGGCGTGGCGGAACTCACTGTAACACCGCGCAGGCGGTCCGTGTTGGCGGCGGAAATGGCAAACATGGCGCCCTTCGCCCGGAAGCGCGGCTTCACGATGGTTGAGGTGTCGATCACCGCGTTGCCGGCCGTGCCGCTATCGACTTCGATTTCGAACCAGGGGCTGGTGGTGTCGCCAAGGGCGGCGATGCGCGACATGAGCGAGGGCGAACCGGTAGAAGCATCGAGCACAATCGAGAAGCGTCCGTTCGTGAGCGTGGCGTTGTAAACCGAAGAGCTCCAAAGCGAAGATCCACCCGTGTTAGCCGAGTAGGCATAAATCTTAATGTCCTTGTTGCCCGTCACGACCGTGCCGGTGCTGCTGTAAATGGATCCATCAATCTTGAGCAGTTGGGGTGTGGCTTGTGTTTTCTCGGTGAATCCACCAAGGCCACAAGCGATGAGCAAAAAACTCATTGCCCCAGAGCGCAAGGTCTTGAATGGCATAGTCGAGAACCACATTTTATTAGTTTATCAGCATTATCGTGGCGGTGCGGATAAAATGCCCGCACTTGATAAAATATGCTTTATAAACAGATGGTTACGTGTTGCCTAAGTTTCATCAGTGTGGGGCTGAGGCCGTCATTTGCACGAGGATCGCGGGATCTCGTGCAAACAACGGTTGGCAGCTGTGAACTTAGTGCGACTGGTAGGAGACGGTGGACCTTGGGAGCATTTTTACTCAACACGCCAAGAGATTAGTTAGTTAACGATAACGTGGTGGTGGCCGACGTCAAAGGCTCCACTCGTGCCATCGAAGCGGGACAGTATAAAAACGTGAATATCGTGGGCGCCTCGTGCATTGCGGCAGTGTTGAACGCGCTCAAGCCGGCGCGTATCGAGGTGCCCTACGTATTTGGCGGCGACGGTGCCACGCTCGTGGTTCCGGACTCTACTCTGGAGCGAGTAAAAGTGGCCATGCTCGGCACGCGTCGTATGGCGCGCGAGGAATTTAATTTAGAACTTAGAGTGGGCGCGGTGTCCGTGCGGCGGCTGCGCGAGCGCGGCGCGAGTGTGCGGGTGGGGCGCTACGCGCTCTCGGGCGATTTAAACCTCGCAGTCTTTGCGGGCGGCGGACTCACCCTGGCCGACCAAATCGTGAAGTCGAATGAGGACTACGCTTGGGTGGATAGCCAAAATTCCGCGCGCGCCGATTTTTCGGGACTCGAGTGTCGGTGGGAACCGCTGGCCACTCAGCGCGGTGAAATGCTCAGCGTGCTCATCCGGGCGGTGCCTACAGATTTGGCGCAGGCGGCGCGCATCTATCAGGCGGTGATCGACGAAATTGGCGACACCATTGGCCGCGGCGCCAGTTTGAATCCGGTAACGGAGGCCAAGCTCCGTGTAAATGTGGATCCCCGGGCGCTGCGGGCCGAGCAGCGCGTGCGCACTTTTGGCAAAAGTCTTTGGCTGCGACTTAAATACGGAGTCAACTTGTGGGCGACTACGTTGTTTGGACTCTTGGTCTTTGCCTTCAATCTTAAGACGCACGGGGTGGATTGGTCCGGATACAAGCGCGCGGTCACCGAACAATCTGACTTTTGGAAGTATGACGACATGCTGCGCTTTGTGGTGGACGTGTCGGCCGAGCAGCGGCAGGTGCTGGAGACCAAGTTTGCGGCGCGGCACCGGGCGGGCGAAATTATCTATGGAATTCATTCGTCTCCGCGTGCGCTCATGACCTGTTTGGTCTTTGATCGCAAGGGGCAGCATGTGCACTTTGTGGACGGCGGCGACGGAGGTTACGCCCTGGCCGCCAAGGCGCTCAAGGCGCAGGCCAAATAAGCAATTGCCCCGTCTAGTTCGGCTTGTTAGACCCAATTCGGCTAAGGAGTAAAAAATGAAAAACGCATGGATTTTTGGACTCTTGCTTTTGGGTGCTTGTGGACTGAAAAGCTCGTCGAAAGTTGAGCCGCCCCAAAAAGGTTTCACCACTCTCTCCGCCGATAACAACGTGGGCGTAATGGGCGTGTGGGAAATGATACACACGGACAATTCCTCGATCTACATGATTGTTTCGGAGAAGAAAGTGACCTTCCTTAACCAGTGCGTGACTCCCTCCGGAGAAAAAATTGAAGCGCGCGGCGACGTTGTGGCCTCGGTGGACGACAAAAATATTCACCTGTCTGAGAATCTAGATGCGGGCGACGACAGCTGCCCGTTGCACGTGCTGGCTTCGAATTTAGAGTACCGGGTTGACGGCAACTCGCTCTTTGTTACCACGCCAAATGACAAGACCGTGACCTACACGCGTCCTGCGCTCTAAATTTTACTGACCGAATTTTTTGTTAACGTCGTCGAGCAAGTTATGCGCTCGGGCGCGCGCCGCGCCCGAAGCTGCAGGCATGGGCGCGCTTGCCGGCTGCACGCCCGCCGAGTTGGGGGCCGTGTCGGCACCGGAGCCTAACGTTTTTGCGGGCGCGTAGCTCAGGCTATCGTCGAAGTCTTCGGCCAGTTTGCGGCCGGTGCTGGGTGCTGTTTGGTCGAGGTACTTGTTACCTACGTCGCGCGTTTCTTTAGACGTGAAAAGCGTCATCATGCCCACGCCCATGTTCTTTCTGAATTCCTGGGTTTCGTCGGGGGACGATTTGCGTTGAGCGGCGGCATTCTCGATGGAACTTTGGTGTCCGGCTTTTTGGGCATCCACCCCCGCTATCATTTGCCCACACTCCTTAGTTTGCTCGGTGGTGCGAGGTTTTTGCGCGTCGGCTTTGGAGTCGGCCGCCATGGTTTCCATGTTCATTGCATTGGCTTTCACCCAGGCACTGCGGGCCTCGTCGCCTTTAATGTCATCACCCTTTGGAAGACTTTTGGTGCAGACGTCGGTGGTAGGACCGACCAGTTTCAGGTCGGATAGAAATGATTTTCCGTCTTTCTCGCAGCGCTCGAGTACATACTTAGTTGCCTCTGCAGTTTTAGTTCCGGCACCCGCCGTGCCCTGCCGAGACTGGACTTGGTTGTTGTTGCCTGTTTGGTCGTTTTGAGTGCCGAGCGATGCTTGTCCCGCTTTAAATCCGCGATGGCCCGCCATATTGGCAAAGTCCGTGTTGAGGCTCTTAATGTTTAGCACTTTGTAACAGTCGAGAAGTCCGGAGTAAGCATCTTGGAATTTAGCCAGCGACTCTTTGACCGCTTTCTTTTGCGCATCGGTTTCTTGCTCCTTGTTTTGCTCAAAGGAACTCTTGGCCTCGATACAGAGAATTTTGGCCACGGTCGCGGCTTCTTTGCAGCTGGCACCTTCGATGTTCGGAAGAGAATCCGCGTGGCTCGTCCCGGTGGCGACTAACAAGAGTATTGTCCCCGTGCTTTTAAATGGAACGCGAATCCGAAGTTGGCCCATACCCTTCATTATCGCGCGGGGCGGCGCAGGGGTCGCGTGAAGTTTGGGTGAAGCTGGGAGCTCGCGAAAGCATTGGGAATCTGTTTGATTGGGGGCATGAGAACTCTGCTTGTGGGGCCCCTCCTGGTTGAAGCTCCTTTACCGCGCGATTTTGACCGGGTCGTAGCGGTCGATGGTGGCTTGGATTTTTGTGCGCGGCAAAGGTTGCCGGTCGATTGGGCCATTGGTGATTGGGACAGTTTGCGCAACCCCAAACTTTTGCAGAATATTCCGGCCGTAACTTTGCCGGCCCAAAAAGACCGCAGCGATTTTTACGCGGCCCTGCAGTGCGCTCTGATTGAGGAGCCCGCCGAAATCGTAGCGATGGGCTTTGTGGGCGGGCGCATCGATCACCAGCTTGCCGTTATGGCCGACGCACACCGTTTATTGCGCGACACCCCGACACGCTTTGAGTTGCGCGCGGATGAAGCTTCTTTGCACCACGTTTCGGCCCGCCGCGGAGCTGCGCACTCATGGCGTGTCCGGCGCGGCGACTTAGTTTCGCTCCTGCCTATTGGCGAGAGCGTGGAGGGCCTGCGTTTGGAGGGCCTTAAGTACGCGCCGAAGAATGGAAAATTGACCGCCGGCTCGCACGGGCTCAGCAACGTCGCAACCAAAGCAAAAATTTTGGTACGGCTGCGGCGCGGTTCTTTGTGGCTCATCTTGCCCAGTGCTATGTTAGTGGCGTGAGCTTTCCTTATCCCTTACCCGTGGCCGTGATTGGTGCGGGCATCAGCGGCCAGGCCGCAATTGATTTACTTGCGGGACTACGCATTCCGAGTGCGCAGGTAACGCTGTTCGATCAAACGCCCGGCAAGGGCGCCTTTAGCGATCCCGCCGCGCTGCTTACCCAATTTAAACCTCGCACTTTGCTGGTGTCGCCGGGCGTGCCGCTCAGTACGCCGTGGATTGTGGCCTTCGAAGCCGCCGGCGGCATGGTTACGAGCGAGCTTGAGCTGGCGTGTGCGCAGCTCACCACCGAAAAAGTTGTGGGCGTGACGGGTTCGGTGGGTAAGAGCACGACGGTTTCGCTGATTGGCGAGGCGGCGCGCAGTTTTTGCCCCGATGTTTTTGTGGGCGGTAACCTGGGCGTGCCCCTGGCCGCCTACGTGGCGGATGTTCTGCACGGACGGCGGCAGCGCACGGAGTGGGTGATTTTAGAGCTTTCAAGCTTTCAGCTCGAAAAATGCGCTGGTCTAAAATGCGTGGCCTCGGTGCTGACCAGTTTAAATCGCAATCACTTGGAGCGTTACGAATCGCTCGAGGCCTACTACGAAACCAAGTGGAAGCTTATCAATCACACGCGCGGTCCGGCCGTGCTCAACGCTCACGGCGGGGATTTGCGGCACTTTGCGCAGAAGATAATTGCGGCCAACGACGACACGGGCGAGCTTATTTTTTCGACCCCCGAATCTTCGCCGCTCAAAGTCGCCGACTTTGCTCGCGCGCAATTGCTGGGCGCACACAATGCCGACAACATTGCGGTAGCGGCCACTTTGGCGCGGCGCTTAGAGTGGCCGCTGAGCTGTTACGAGGCGCTGCTAGCTTATCGGGGCTTGCCGCATCGTTTGGAATTGGTGCACGAAGCCAAGGGCATTCGTTTTGTGAACGATAGCAAGGCCACGGCCATGGAGAGCGTGCTCACGGCGGTGAATTCTTTTGTTCACGGTAACGGGCAAACTTGGGTTCTGCTGGGTGGCCGCGATAAAAAACTGCCGTGGGAAAAGCTCCAAGTGCTCGGAAAAAATTCGCAGCTGCACTTTGCCTTCTTCGGCGAGTGTGGAGCGCTGGCCCAGCAGAAGTCTGGGCTGCCGGGCGAAGTCTTCGGCAAAATGCGGGGCGCGCTGGAATCACTGCATGGCCGCGCCAAGGCTGGCGATATAGTGTTGCTATCTCCGGGGGGTACTAGCCTGGATGAGTTCAAGGGTTTCGAAGATCGCGGTCGCAACTTCGCCGCCGCGGTGAAGGAAATTTGGGGAGCCGCATGAAGCCGGGATCGAGTGATTTTCAAAAATTCTTCGAAGCTGTACACCGTGCGCGCGCCTTTACTTCGGATTCACGCAATTTTGCGCCGGGCGATATTTTCGTGGCGCTCAAGGGCGAAACGAGCGATGGCCACCGCTACGTGAAGGCCGTGCTCGAGCAAAAGCCCACCTTGGTGCTGGTGCAAAAGGGCTGGTCGGCCGAGAACCATGTGCAGTCCGATTTGATTCTGGAAGTCGACAACCCGCACTCCGCGCACCGCGCGGTGGCAGGATTGTTTCGGCGTAAATTTCAGGGGCGCGTGATTGCCGTGGGCGGTAGCTCGGGCAAAACTTCCACTAAAGAGTTTTTGGCCACCATTCTTGCTACGCGCTTTAAAACCGTAAAGACGCTTAAGTCGCAAAACGGTGAGCTGGGTATTCCCAAAACACTCGAGCAGCTGCATCCGGACGTAGAATGCGCCGTCGTTGAAGTGGGCATTGATGCTCCGGGCGATATGGCTCGGCATGCGGAACTCGTGCAGCCGGACATCGCACTCCTTACGTCTATTGGCGAAGAGCATTTGAATTTACTTAAGTCGGTGGAGAACGTGTTCAAGGAAGAACGTATTTTGTTCGACGTCACGCTCAAGCGCGGCGGCATTTGTTTTGCTCCGGGCAGTGACCCGTGGCTGCGACGCTTTGCGGGCACGGAGAATGTTATTCTGACGCCCGCGGATCCTACGCTCCAATCGACTAAAGCGGCGCAGCGTTTGCGCGAACGTTTGCCAAACGCTTACGCCATTCAGAACGCCACGCTCGCGCTCGGAGTGGCTCAGCAGCTCGGACTCAAAGAAGCCGAAGTTCTGGCGGCTATTGATCGCCTCGAGCTTCCCGAAGGCCGCGGTAATTTGCAGATGTTGCCGAGTGGTTTGCTGCTGGTGGCCGATCACTACAACTCCAATCCCTCGTCGTTGCGAGCGGGGGTGGGTAGTGCGGCGCAGCTGGCTCGCCAGCACAAAAAGCCCCTGCATCTTATTCTGGGCGATATGCTCGATTTGGGCGACGTAACGGCATCCGCGCACGAGTCCGTGGTGGCGGACATTGTCGGCGCTCAACCGGCCACGCTCACGCTCGTGGGGCCCGAATTCGGTCGCTTGGCACCGCGCTTTCGCGAAAAGATTTCTCAGGTTAAAGATTTTCCCGATTCCGCTACGGCCGCCGAATCCCTAGATGTGTCGGCGCTTGCGGAGTCGGTGGTCTTGCTGAAGGGTTCGCGGGGCATGCGCCTAGAAAAAGTTCTCGAAGCCGTGCAGGCACGAATTTAAAACTCGGGCACGTCCAAAACTTCAAAGGCAAATTGCGAGCGGAAGGCTTCGCCTTGCAGCGGCACCCGATGGTACACGCCATTAATGTCGCACTGCTGGGCGCGTACGTTTTCTAAATCGTAGTAGGACCAAACCTTGTCCGCCAGAAACTCGATCATCTTCGAGTTGCGGATGGGCACGGCAAGTTCGATGCGCCTAAAGAAGTTACGCGGCATCCAATCGGCCGATGATAGCCAGAGCTTACGCTCGCCGCCGTTCTCGAAAATAAACAGGCGGCTATGCTCCAAGTATTTGTCCACGATGGAGCGCACGCGAATGTTTTCGGACAGGCCCGGCACGCCCGGACGCAAGCAGCACATGCCGCGCACGATGAGGTCGATTTTTACTCCCGCCTGGCTGGCGGCGTAGAGTGCGTCGATAACCTTGTGCTCCACGAGGCCGTTCATTTTGGCGCGAATGCCGGCGGGCTTGCCCTGTTGAGCGTTTTTCTTTTCGTTCTCAATCCATTCAATGATCTTGGGGTGCAGGTCGTTGGGTGCCACTACCCAGCTCTTAAAGCCGTTCAGCGATAGCTGCTCGGTTTTTTCGCTCTCGTTGATGCATTCGAAGAGGCGCTTAGCGTCCGTGGCGGCCTGGGGATCCGTGGTCATAAGCGCCAGGTCCGTGTACAGCTTAGCCGTGCGCGGATGGTAGTTGCCCGTGCTTACATGCAGGTAGCTCTTGATGTTCTTGCCTACCTTGCGCTCCACGTAAGTGAGTTTGGCGTGCACTTTGTGTTCGTCGGTATTGTACAGCACCCGTGCGCCGGCCTTTTCCAGAGCGCGGCCCCAGCGAATGTTATTGGCTTCGTCGAAGCGCGCTTTGACCTCGATGAGCGCCGTGACCTGTTTGCCCGCGTGGGCCGCGTTCATGAGGGCCTCCAAAATGGGGCTCTTGCCCGAGGTGCGGTACAGCGTTTGGTAGATGTGTTTGGTAGCGGGATCGCGCGCGGCGTTTTGCACGAGTTCCACCACTGGGTCGAAGGACTGGTAGGGGTGGTGCAAGAGAATGTCGTGCTTTTCTAGACTGCGAAAGAACTGCGCGGGAGCCAGTCCGGCTGGCAAACTCGGCGGCCGCTTGGGTTCGGGATAGGAATACTTCAATTTTTTGAAGGCCCGCAAATTATGCAGGGTCAGGAAGGCGCGCAGATCGAGCGGGAGTGCCAATTGGTAGAGTGTTTCGGCGGGAGCTTTGAGTTGATTCTGCAGCCAGCGCACGGATTCGCTTAGGTTCAGCGAGTCGATTTCCATGCGCACAATGGGGCCAAAATCGCGCGTAGCGATTTGCTCCTCTAGCTCCAGCAAGGGATCGTCGGCTTCTTCGTCGATTTCAATTTCGGCGTCCTTCGACACCTTAAAGGCGAAGAGCTCGTGCACGTCTTGGTTTTTGAAGACGATGTCGCGATAAGTATCGATCAACCGTTCGGTTAAAAACACGTGCTTCGTTTTTACGATAAACAAGCGCGGCACGGCGGGTGGAATTTCGATGAGCGAGCGCGATTTAGAATGGCGAGCCAAGAGGTAAAGTTTGCTGCCGCGAATGTGCGTGATGGGCATTTCGTCCGGAATGCGGATGGGAGCAATGTGCGGAAGCACGCGTTCTTCAAAAATTTGCTGGGCCAGGGGCGAGGCGCCGCTCTCGATGTGCAGGCCCGCGGCGGTGAGGTCGCGCCGAATGTCTTCGAAGAGTTGAGCTTGGCGCATCTTCTGGCTGAACACCCACAGGCGAATACGCTCGAGCAGGTGATCGATCGTAAATCCATCGCGCAGTTTGGGTTCTTCGCCGCGCTCCAGGGCTTCCTTGCGTAGGCGGAACAAGCCGGCCACGCGAATCATAAAGAACTCTTCCAGGTTGTTCGACACGATGGCCAGGAACTTCATGCGTTCCAGGAGAGGATTCGTAGTGTCGGCGGCTTCGTCGAGCACGCGTTCGTTGAAGGCGAGCCAGCTTAGCTCCCGCGAAAAATATTTTGAGTCAGGGTCTTCAAGGAGCTTGCGCCGCATACGTTAAGTCTTGCGTTGCAAATCGCAAACGCCGCCCAATTCAAAGCAAGTAAGATAAATTTCGAGGGCAATAATTTCGGGTACGTCCGTAAGCGTGGGCCGATCGGCTAGCGTTTCCAGATCAATCCCGCGGGAGCGCAATTCGTTCTCGAGCCAGGGCCGGTCCTTCATCAGACGCAGGCAGCGCTTGCTTACTTCTACGAGGGCGTCGCGCGACAGCTCGCTGCACTTCAAATCGAAGGATTGGCCGAGCAATCGTCCCATTGAAGCCGCTTGCACACGCTCCACCAGTTTTTGGCTGGGCGTAGGCGCGGCTTCGGGCGCAGGAGGCGCCTCCGCGATGGGCGGAGCATCGAAGGACATTTCGGTGCCGGCCGCGGTGGCCTCGCCGCCCGAATAGCCTTCGCTTTGATGGTCCATGGGCGGAGAGGGAATCGATTCAGTGGGGGGGGGCGGCGGATTCAGTTCGAAGGGATCGTAGACCATTTCGCTCGGCAGCTGATCGGGCGGGGTCATTTCGAGCGCCTGCGGGGCATCGGATTGTTGGAGCGGAGGCTGCACGGCGAGCGCGGCATCTTCGGCGTCCATCGAGATGGGCGAGGACGGAGCTTCCTCTGCGACGGGTTCGGCGAGCGCGGCTTCGTCGGGAATTAAAATGGAATAGCCGCAGACGCACAGGATCTCAAAGGCTCCCCGATGGTCTTCGGTCCTGTGCTTCACGCCGCAGGACGGGCAAGAGAGTTCCATGCCCCGATTATTACATGTGCCCGCTTAGAGATCGAGCCAGGATCTGAGCACCACGGTAAATCGTGTGTCACCGTAGGGGCCGAAGCCGTGAAAGGCGCCCAGACTCGCAACGACATTGATGTAGTGGAGCGCCGAACTCCAGGCGTCGAGGGTGGTGCCCACGGTGGTGAAATATTGACGCCCCAGTTGGAAACGCGCTGTGCCCCCGCCAGGAGCGAACTGGGCGAAGCTGACGGTCTCGGCAATCCAGTGGTTTTCGAGCGTGGCCACTCTTCCGCGGTTCCACGAGAGCGTCCATTGGGGTTTGGCGAGCGTGAATTGCCAATCGATGGCCGAGCGGAAAACTTGCCGCGCATAGGCCATACGCGGATTGAATCCCCGCGTCAGGTAACCGGCGTTCAGCGAAGTCGCCACGTCCGGCAATCCGCCCCACTCGAAATACTGCGCCGGAAAGTTACGTTCACCCGTAGCGGCCAACTGAAAAGTACTTTGCACGGCCGTGCGTCCCAGGGGGCCGGTAAAATTAAGCGTTCCCTGAGAGAAGGCCTCGCGGACCCAGCCCCCCTGCACGCCCAGGCTGGCGCCCCAGTGCTGTACGGAATTGGCCGTGCGGGGCGTGCTGCTGTCGAGGCCGTAGGGCGAGCGCACGCGCATGGCCACGGAGGGAATAAGGTACCGGAAGGCCGCGAGGTTCGAGCTCTGACTTGCCTGTAGGTACTCTAGCTGCGGAGAAACACTGTAAGTAAATTCTCGCGTAGTCAGTTGAAAGAGGCCCGCGTTGATGCGCGCTCCCCAGCGGTCCTGCGCGCGGCTGGCGCCCGGCGCGGCGTAGTAATTGTAAACGGGCAAATACTCGGCCGAAAATCCTAGCTGCGAAATGGGCGCCTCGTAAATGTTAGCGCGGAGAAGCGAGCTCAGCACGAAGGGGCGGCCAACGGATGAATCGTAGCCGGCGATCGTATCGCCGGACCACTCGTGCGCAAGATCCTCATAAAATGTTTCGCCCATGATCCAGAAACCATCCGGCACGATGGCCAGCGAGGGCATCCAAAAGTGGGGCCAGAGCGAGGCCCACGGTGAATAGTTTTGCAGCTCGGAATCGAGTGGCGGCACAGGGCTGGGGGTGGGCAGGTCGCGACTACGCTCGGTCGTGAGCACAATGGGCGTGCCCGTAAAGTCGGCCGCCGTTACTTCGAGCAATTGTTGTTTGTCCCAGAGTGAACGGCGCACCACGATGCGGTGATGTTCGGCATCGTAAGTGCTTTGCGTGGCGCCCGTGTTGAGACTCAGCCTGCGCGCACTCCAGCCGATAGCGTTTTTTTGGATGAGTACGGGCCCCCAATTGCTGCGCGAAAATTCGTGGGCTAGCCAACAGCTTTCGGCCGCAGTGCCGCACTCGGTGGCGGGGAGCGATTCCGGCGCACCGAGCGCCGTGGCTTGGCCGCTTATTTCGGGTAGCAGCACGCGTGTTCCGTTTCCGAGTTCCAGGCCCTCGTGGTACGAGTCTAGTCCCCTTGCGCGCGAGTAAACGAGTTGACCGCTGGGCGTCCAACTCGGCGTCGAGAGGCGTTCAAACGCCACGAGGCTCTGCGTGACAAGTTGCACATCCTTGAGCGCGCAATTTTCCACATCGATCGTGGCCCGCTCTAAATATTCGCGGCCCGATTCTTCACCGCGGATCCACGCTAGCTGTGCATCCTGGACGGCGAGTTCCCGCACCCGGGCGCGCAGGGAGAATTCACAGAGTGCGTCGCCGTCGTCGTTGAGGATTTGTAGGCGCCGTTCGGTGCCGGTGCCGTCGGCTTGAATTTTACGGGCCAGTACGAGCCAACGCTTGGCTCCAGAATAGCGGTAAGCTTGAAGCGGAAAAGAATAATGGAATTTCCATTGAACGTCGGTGCTGACTCCGGAGTCGTTGCTCGCGCGGAGCACCCACGGGGTGTCGGTGCCGCGGCTTTCGATCCAGCTCAGCTGCGCACCATTGCGGTAAGGACCGCGCAGCGAGGTGGCCTCGCTCAGCACGCGGTATTTACGTGCTTCCGCGGGCAAGGGCGTGGCAGCCCAACGACGTTTTGCATCGGTGAAGAGTGAGTCGAGATCGCGCACGTTGTCGCGGAAGAGCGCGCGAAAGCTCGCGCCTAGGCTGTGGCTCGAGGCATCAACCAATTTTTTAAGGGGTGTCGCTTCGTGCGAGAGCTCGGCGGCCGCTTCCATGAGCAAATATCCAAAGTGGTAGGGAAGGTTGCCAGGTTCGTGGTGCGCAGAGCCGTCGTCGCCGTCGAGGTCGGAACTTTGCAAGGGTTCAAGCTGGGTACGCTTGGCATATTCGGCGTACTTGCGTAGCTCGAGCTCGATGACTCCGGACTGCGGGCGGCCTCCCGTGGCCCCTTCCACCCATACGGCCGTGCCTTCGTGCATCCAGCGTGGCCACAGGCCGAGGGGACGTGAGGCGTTGCCAAAAATTTTGTCGAAGAATTCGAAGATGCCGGCCCGCTGCTGCAGGTAACTCATGTGGCCGAGTTCGTGCAAAATGGTGTCGGCCAAATAGTCCTGCGAAAATCCGATGCTCTCGCCCAGTTCGGGCGCTTCGGTTTGCACGAGAATGCGGTTGTTGGGCAAAATTGTGGCCAGGCCGTTGCTGGCGTCGGGTTCGGCGTCAAAGAAAAAGGCCAAATCCTCGCGCAGCGGAACGCCTAAGCGAGTCTCCGCTTGCTTAAGCGCATGACGCGTTTTGTCGGCCAGAAGGGGGGCTGAATCCTTCAGTGCCTCGGACATGACCAGCTGGACGTGAATGTTGCCCTTGGAGTTGCGGTGAATGATTTCGGTTTGGAAATAGGCAGCTGCCTGCGACACGCTGCTAATGCATTGAGTCGTGAGCAGTCCCATAAAAACGGCATACTGCCGGACACAACGCTTCATATTTGTTAATTTAAACACGTTGTTTGAATGGAACAAACTGGACACAGTGGATCAAACGGAGGCTTAATCACGATGCGTAACAATAAACTCTTAAAGTCCCCTCTTCTGGCAGCTATGGCGTTGGGCTTGGCCCTGGTCGGTTGCTCTAAGAAGCAGAAGACGGATGGCGATGTCGCTGGCGACACGGCCGTGCAAACAACGGATCTGGGTGCTTCGACCTTGGGTGCGGGCGCTAAAATCCCCCAACTCTCGACCGTGTACTTCGATTACGACTCGTTCGTGATCAACGCGGCTAGCAAAACGCAGCTCGACGCGAACGCTGAGTGGCTGAAGAGCAACTCGTCCGCCAAAGTGCAAATCGAAGGTCACACCGACGAGCGCGGCACGACCGAATACAACCTGGCTCTGGGTGAGCGTCGTTCCGGCGCCGTTAAAGACTACCTGATCAGCAAGGGAGTTCCTGCTGGCCAATTGTCGACCATCAGCTACGGCGAAGAACGCCCGGCAGTTCAAGGTTCTGACGAAGCTGCTTGGAGCAAGAACCGTCGCGCTGAATTCGTTTCTGGTCAGTGATCTCGGGCGATGAAGCCACAACGCTTGTGCGTTTTGCTTCGTCCCCTCCTATGGGGCCTGCCCGTCGCCATGGCGGCGGGCTGCGCCTCGACCGATAAACCTACAAAGGAAATGGTCTTTGCGAGTTCGGCGCTCAAGGCGTCCGAACGCGCGCAGGCCGAAAAACGTTCTCCCGACCTCTACCGTCGGGCGGAGAACGCCTACATGAAGGCGAATCGGTTGTATTTGTCCAAAGATTACGCCGAAGCTGCGAAGGCAGCTAACGACGCAAAGCGCTTGGCCGAAGCCGCGGAACTCGACGCGGAAGTTAAAGAGAGTCAGTCAAGCGATCCGACCGGAGGTTGATTCGTGAAAAATATTCATCTTGTGACTGGGCTAGCTCTGGGCCTCGGGCTCGTTGGTTGTGTAACTTCGGGCGACGTCGCCACGAACAATAAAGAAAACTATTTCGATCCTACCAACGTGAAAACGGTGGATAGCGGGGCCGTAGCCACGGTGCCTCCGCATTTGGAAAATATTCAGCGTGAGCTCGACGTTACGCGCGGACGCTTGGAAGAAGCGAGTCATCGCATTCAGGCGCTCGAAGCCGATAACAAACGTCTCACGGACGAGCTAGCGGCCGCAAAGAATCCGCCGCCGCCTCCTCCTCCGGCCGCAAGTGTGGCGACGGCACCTATCCCCGTGGCCGAAGATTTGCCCAAAAAAACGGGTGCCCCCTTGCTCTGGGAACTCGCGCAAAAAGATATTCAGGCGGGCCGCTTCAAAGAAGCGTTGGTGCCCCTGGAGGAACTCCTCAAGACTTATCCCAAAGATCCGCACGCTTTTTACGCGGCGCTTGGCGTGCCGATGCTGCAGTACCATCTAGAAAATTACAAAGAGGCGGCGCTTAACTTTAACCAGATCATCGACAAGTATCCGAAGAATTCGGAAACCGGCATTGCTTGGTTTGGTCAGGGGGCGTCCTTCGCAAAAATGGGCCAAAAGGACGACGCTAAACTTTTTTACGAAGAAGCGGCTAAGCGATATCCGAAATCTAAGGTAGCTACCGAAGCCAAAATCTTTTTGGCTAAAAAGACCAACCTGGCGCCGAAGGATCTCTTCACGACTTTCCCCGACTGGGATGCCAAGGCACCCAAGACGGGCCCCGTTAAGGGTGGTCGCCCCTGAAGCAAGCGATTCTCGCGCTCGAGTCGAGTTGCGACGAGAGTGCCGTTTGTTTGCTGACCCCCGAGGGCGAAGTGCTGGCCGAAGAGCTAGCCTCGCAAATTGAAACGCACCGTAAATTTGGCGGCGTGGTGCCCGAAGTTGCGAGCCGCGGCCATTTTGAAATCATGGACGAGCTCGTGGGCCGAGTGCTCGCCCGCGCACCCGAACATAAATTAGTTTGCGTGGCGGCCACCTGCGGACCCGGATTGATTGGGCCTCTGCTCGTGGGATCGAGCTACGCCGAAGGTTACGCGCGTGGAGCGGGAGTGCCCTTCGTGGGGGTGCATCACCTGCGCGGTCACTTAGCCTCGCCCTTGCTCGATGCGCAGTGCGTGCCGGGAGCGGCCACCTTGCGTGCGCGTGCCGACGCGCTCTTTCCGGCGCTCGTGCTGCTCGTCTCGGGCGGCCACACGCAGGTGCTTGAAGTCGATAAGGGTTTGCGAGCCCGGGCGCTGGCCGACACCGCAGATGATGCCGCTGGCGAGTGCTTCGACAAGAGCGCCAAACTCATGGGCTTACCGTATCCGGGGGGGCCCGAAATCGAGCGCCGCGCCAAGACACTCACGCCCGATCAATTGCCGCGCGCGCGTGAACTGCGCAATGACTTGCCGAAGCCACGTTCGCAAGAGGGTTTTTCTTTTTCGGGTCTCAAGACGGCCATTCGCCTGCGCGTAGAAAAAGATTCTTCGCTCGCGCGGAGCCCCGAATTTTGTTGGGCTATCCAGGAAGCCATTGCCGAAACTCTCGAGCGGGGATTGGACCGAGCCTTCGATGAAATCAGTTCCGAACTGCGCACCTTCGTGGTGTGCGGGGGCGTAGCTGCCAATCAAAGATTGCGGGAGCGCCTAACTCAGTGGGCTGGCCAGCGTCAATTGCGCGCGCTCTTTCCGCCCATCAAATACGCCACGGACAACGCGGCCATGATTGGCGCGGCCGCTTGGGTGCAGGATCCGGATTGCCAGCTCACGAGCGTGTCGGCGCGCTTGCCGCTGGCGCTGGAGCCGTCATGAGTTCAGCGCCCCAGGCGGACAAACGATTCGGTCAGCATTACCTAGTGAATCAGGGCGTGATCGATCGAATTGCCGACACGATTGCGAGCCAATCAAAATCCGGTGGAGGGCAACGCGCCGTTTTGGAATTAGGGCCCGGACCCGGTGCCCTCACGCGAGCCCTGCTGGCCCGCGGGTTACGCGTCGTCGCGGTGGAGCTGGATCCGCGCATGGAGCCGGTGCTTCGCGAAACCTTTGCGGCCGAAGTCGCCGCCCAGCGCTTTGAGGTTCTGCGCACCGATGCCATGACCGTGGATTTAGCGGAAGTCGCGCGGGTGCTAGGCACCGAGCGCGTGGTGGTGTGCGGAAACTTGCCCTACAATGTGGGTTCACAGTTGGTGTTTCGCTTCCTCGAAGAATTCTCTCCGGCCGATCGCTTTTGCTACATGCTCCAAAAGGAAGTGGTGCTCAAATTCATTTCGGCCTCCCAAACCGACCGCGAGCGCCGCGACTACGGTCCCCCCGGGGTTAAGCTAAATTGGTGCACGCGGGTGAACGGACACTTTTGGGTAAGTCCCGGAAGCTTTAGTCCCCCCCCAAAAGTCGATAGCGGCGTCTTCTGGTGCGAGCGCCTTCCGTTGGCCGAAGCGCCGGCCAATGCCCTCGAGCGTGGGGGGCTCTATGATCGGGCCGCGGCCGTGGTGGCGCGGGCCTTTCAACAGCGCCGAAAAATGCTCCGCGCGATTTTTCCCGAACTGGCGAGTACCGAGTGGGCCACAAAGCGGGTCGAAGAGCTCACCCCTCTAGACCTCCTGCGCTTAGCTGAGCTAGTCCGATAGAACTGTGGTTTTTAGAATTTTAGCTCTGCATATTGTCCTGGCCGGCTCCGCTTGGGCGGGCCCGCTGGAAGACACCTTCGGTGGTTGCGCGCGTCCCGTTTTGCAGGACACCCTGGGTTCGCAAGGCCTGTGGGATCCCTTCTCGGCCGCCGGAAATCCTGCTTGGGCCGAGCATAAATCGGCCTTCGCCGTGGGCACCGGTGCGCTCAATCCCGACCTCGGTACAAAGTCTAACGATGCGGCCTCTTCCGTGCTTTTGTTCGTGGACGGTCAGCGCGTATTTCATCGGCACGTTTGGGGCATGATGCTGTCGCTGCCGATTGGCCGCGGTTCGCTGGTGGACACCGGTGAGGGGCTCAATCGGCAACCCTTTTTAACGGCCCGCGCGCGCAACTTTTCGCTGCAGCCTTACTATTCGTATCACATGGAAGATTCCGCCTGGAGTTTTGGCATTGCTTCGCCCGTGGTGTTCGATGTGGATTCGTACTCCGAAGTGCACACGCACAACGATGCGTCGTACGCGCGCTTGCGTGCCGGATTGAGTCCCTCCTTCTCCTACGTTCTGGGACTTAGCTACCAAGGTATTCCGGACACTCTGCTTTCACTCTCGTACCACGAGCGCCAGCGCTCCAAAGCCGAAGGTGCCCTGGCGGCGGAACTGCCCTTTGTGAATACGAATGGAATTGAGTTACAGACACTCGGCGAAGCGAGTTACGGTTTTTCCCCTCGGCGGCTCGCCGTTCAGGCTTCGCACCGGTGGAATGACCAGTGGACCACCGGGCTGATGGTGCGTTTTTCCAACTGGAGCGAGATGTCTACGCCCTTCCTGCGCATCGTGGATTCGTCCTTCGATTTTAAAACGGAAGTTTCGCAGTTCAAGACGAAGAATACCTGGGAAGTGGGTGTGGGGTCGGCCTACCGCTTTAGCGACGATATTTCGCTCATGGGAGCTTATCGTTTCCAGCAAACGCCGCTCACGGCCGATGTGGGTTTTTACGACCGCGATCAACATGTTTTCGCTCTGGGAGTGGGTTGGACGATTCCCTTTACGCTCGATCACTGCTACCTCACGACTCGATTGCACCGTCTCGCGGGCGGGGGGCTTTATAGCTGGGTGGGTATCGGGTTAGGATCGGACCTATGAGCAAATCCGCGACGCTGGCGACCGCCTTCCGCAAGAGCCTTCTCGCGGGACTGCTAACTCTTTCTCCGTTGGCCATCACGCTGTGGATTCTGGTGAGCGTGGTGCGCTATTTTGATCAGGCTATCTACAGCGTGTTGCCGTGGCACTTCTACGTGCCGGGTTTGGGCATGATTGTGGCCTTTCTGCTGCTGTTGATTGCGGGGGCTTTAGCGCGGACTTACTTCGGCGGTTTTCTAAACACCTTCTTCGATTCAGTGCTCGATAAAGTGCCCATTGTGCGGGGGCTCTACTCGAGCACCAAACAAATCAGTGGAGCTTTCTTTTCGGAAGATGCTTCCAAAACTTTTCAGCGCGTCGTACTAGCGCCTTTCCCGGCGCCGCCGAGTCGCACGCTGGGTTTCGTGTCGAGTGCGTACTCTGCCACGGAATCTTACGTGTTCATTCCCACGGCGCCGAACCCCACGAGTGGCTACGTGCTGATCTACAAAAACTCGGAGCTCGAAGATGCGCACATGCCGCCGGAAGAGGCCTTTAAGATTTTGCTCTCGTGCGGTTTTCTGACCCATAAAAATCCGAGCAAGGCTTAGTCATGGCGGCGGAGAAGAAGGGCGAAAAGCGCGACTCCGGCCTAAAGCTGATCTGCGAAAATCGCAAAGCCCGCCACGATTACATCATCGAAAAGACCTTCGAGGCCGGCATTCAACTGACGGGTTCCGAAGTTAAATCCTGTCGCGACGGCAAAGTGCAGCTCGTGGATGCCTTTGCGAGTTTTGAGCGGGGCGAGATTTTTTTACTCAAAGCCAACATCGCCGAGTACAAACAGAGCGGTCCGTACTTTGGCCACCCCATGGTTCGCAAGCGGAAGCTCTTGTTGCACAAAAAGGAAATCATCAACCTGCAGGCCATCGTGCAGCAGAAGGGCATGACGCTGGTTCCCACCAAAATGTACTTCAAGGCGGGCAAAGCCAAGGTGGAACTGGGCCTCGCCAAGGGCAAAACCAAGGGCGATAAGCGCGACTCCCTTAAAACCCGCGACGTGAATTCTGAGCTCGCTCGCGCTCGCCGACGCTCGCGCGACGACGAATAGACCTCTTCACAAAAAAGCTTTAGATAGAGAGTCATGAGCAGCAAAAAGCCCTTCATGAACTTCCAGGTCGACCACATGACCCTTCTGCTACAGCCGCGTTTTTACAACGTGGCCTACGTGATGTTTCGCATCGTGTTCGGAGTGGGGCTGGACGACATCCTCTACGACAAACGCAAGGACTGGAAAAAGGGTGCGGGCGAAGAGTCCATGACCTACGCTGTGCGCGTGGGGCAGGGCGAGAATTCGCCTAAAGAAATGCAGAACGCCATCATCGCGGTGGTGCAACCCACCGAGCCCGCAGACCAGCGCTCCCACGTGCGCGAAATGCTCGATGGTCACCAGGCGGCGGCCCACTGGCAGCACATTGCGCTGCGCACGTCCGACCTTGTGGCCTTCCATAAGCATGCGGTCGAGCGGGGTGTGCGTTTTATCACGCCCATTCTGAAGGACGAAGAAGAAGACCTTATTCAGGTATTCAGCGGCGAGTGGTTCTTCCCGGGCCAGCCGGCCAGCGGCATGTTCTTTGAGTTCCTCCAGCGCAATCCCTCGACCGAGCAAATGAAGAAACTCAGTGAGCACAACAGCCAGGCTTGGTTCCGCGATGAAACCTTTCTGGGCCTCTACGTGGAAAAAGAAAACGAGTACCAGAGCGGCAAGGTGACGCCCTTTATCGACTTCGCGCTCTTCGAGGCCCTCGAAAAGCGCATCGCGGGCAAAAAGTCCTTCGAAATCACCCAGGCCGACCTAGACGCTTGCGAAGCCATCATGCTCAAATACGCGGCGGACACCAAAAAATAACGCCCCTTGGGAGTTGAGGCGGAGTCCAGGACTGGTAAGGTAGGAACTGTGCAAAATCAAGCCGTTGCTTACAAACGCATGACCCTTTGGCAGAAGCTTTACCTGCCCGAAATTATTCGCGGTCTAATGCTCACGCTCAAGTTCTTGTTCCGCAAAAAATCCACGCTTCAGTATCCCGAGCAGAAACACGATTTCCCGGTGGGTTACCGGGGAGTGCCTCGCTTGGTGATGGGCAAGGACAACGTGGAACGTTGTGTGGCCTGTAAACTTTGCGAAGTCGTTTGCCCGCCGATGGCGATTTATATCGAGGCCGAAGAATATCCCGATCAAGATTACCGCGAGCGCCGGCCGAAGGCTTTCCAAATTGATTTCGGTCGCTGCATCAACTGCGGATTCTGCGAGGAAGCTTGCCCGGTCGAAGCCATCGAGATGAGTCAGGCCGTAGAAATCGTGGGCGAGAGCCGCGAATCGCTCGTGTACCAGAAGCCGCAGCTCCTCGCGATTCCCGAAGATCCGCGTCGCAAGCATCTACGCGGCGTTTGATTTTTTTATGCACTTCTAGGCTGCGGAACGTCGCTGTAGGTGACGTGTGATTTCGCCCGCTAAATCGCCCATGCCCAGGCATTTATCAACGGCGCCCAAATCCTGGGCCGTCCGAATTGTTTCGTCCGCTGCACAGCTTTCGGGACTCTGCGCGAGGGCGTAGCCCCCCGCGTTCTTAAGGGCCAGGAGTCCGGCGGCTCCATCGGGTCCGGTTCCGGTAAGCAGCACGCCCACGGCATGGTTCCCCGCGTGGGCCCCGAGCGTGCGGAGCAGTGAATCTGCGCGCGGACCACAGACCTCGCGGGTCAGACGCAGCAAGAGTTCGGATCCTTCGCGGTAGACCTCTACACGAGCGTGGGTGGGGAGTACCAAAATTTTTCCGGGAGCGAGGAGGTCGCCGTCGGCGGCTTCTTTAACCTCGAGGGCCGTGCACCGTTGGAGCGAATCGGCAAAGAGGCGCGTGAAGCCCGGGGGCAGGCGTTGCGCAATAACGGTGGCGGGCATGTCTACGGGCAAGCGCGCGACTAAATCTTTGAGGGCTTCCGTGCCGCCGAGCGAAGCCACGAGCGCTACGAATTGGTGGTCCATTGCCCGGCCCATCGACCAACTGTCCCGTGGCAGTGGAGCAGGACGAGGGGGAACAAGTTGGGCGTGAGCAGCGGAACGAAAACGTGCGCAGAGTTCTTTGGCCGCCTCCGTTGAAGCGTGCGGAATTTGCAGCGAAGGTTTGTCGATCACGTCGAGGGCGCCAAGTTCGAGTGCGTGGAGTGCGAGCGCCGAATTCCGGGCTGAGAGGCTAGCCATCACGAGGGTGCGCTGGGGGCGTTTCCGTAGCAGCGTTTGCAAAAACGTGAGCGTATCCAAGCGAGTCATGTCGAGATCAATGGCCACGAGGTCGGGATCGGTGCGCGTAATCATGTCGAGGGCCGAGGCTGTATCCAAAGCGAAGCCCACAATTTCGATAAGTGGATCGGCACTTAATACCGCGCTGAGCATCGTCCGCATGAGCGACGAATCCTCGACGAACAGCAGTCGTACCTTGTTGTTTTCCATGGTCCTACTGACTCCATCGGTAGGCAGGGCGAAGATCTTGACGTTTTCGTCGTATTTTCGGCGACTGACCATCCTCCGACGCCTCGTCAATTAGTTAGGCGGCCGCTATACTCTAAGCTGTTGGAAGAGTTGGGAAGACCGTTGGCCTTACTCTTGCGACCCTTGGGTTGGGGGATTTTTACTTTGAAGGCAGGGGCGTTAAGTAAATTCATCGTACTCGGGATGCTCTGCGGAGCGTCTTCGGTGGCCTTTGCTCAGGATTCCCTAATCGTTATCCACGGCGCGGACGATAACGGTGACGTTGCCGAGCAACTAGCTTTGGGCGACGGTTCCATTACCCAATCTCTCCTTAAAAAAAGCCCCAACTCGGATCAAAATTTTAGCCTAGAGCAGTCTAAACGCGATTTGGGCGCCATTATGTGTAAATTGGCTGCGCTTAGCAGCACTTGCCCTGAGGACCTCTCTAAACGTGACTACAGTTGGATTGCACCCTTTCGGAGTGCCAATACCCGCGTGCTAACTCCCGAAATGCGCAAACGCTTCTTGGCACGCCTGCAGGCGCGCGACGCAAATGGACAGCCCATTTTGTCGCAGCAGGAAAAGGCCTTCCTAGTTCTTTCCATGACGATTTACGGCTCGCACATGAATGCGGATGGTACCCCCCAAGCCTACTTGGCATGTGGCACCACCCTGAAGCCCGATTCCGATAACGACAAACGCAAGGCCTGTGTGGAAGAGGCCCGTAAGGTTATGGATGCCTCCTTCAAAGAACTCTCCGCGAAGATCGACGCTCAGGGCAACGTCACCGCTGACAACGTGGGCGACAAGGCTATTGCCGCACTCATGACGGATGACTCCGCTAAGTGGGGCAGTAACCGGGTAGCTGCACCCAACATGATTCGCGCGCTCGCGCTGACCTCCGAAACGGCGGCCGACAAGAACGGTAGCTACAATCCGAATTACGATCACAGCAAACTTTCGCAAAGTTTGGGCTTCGAGGGAGCGCTGACGGTGTTGGGCTATAACGCGAGTCCCGAAGATTTATCACTGGTGCCCGTGAGCCAGCCGACTTCGGCACCCATCGCAGTAGATATGCCGAAAAATCCATTCAAACTGCGCATCGAAAAGGCTGGCGAAGCGGTGAAGAGCGTAGCTAAGGGAACGGCCAAGGTGGCAACGCAAGCCGTTTTGCATCCCATCGATACCACTAAAAAAGCCACCGTGGCGGTAACGAAGGGCACCGTGCACGCAGTGAAGAATGCGGCTTCAGGAATTACGGAATCCATTAAGAGCGATTTCACTTCGCCCCGAAAAAAACAAGAACAGAAAGAAAAACAAGCGGCCGAGGCTGCCGTTGCGGCCGATATTGCTAAAGAAGATGCCGCCGATGCCAGCCATTCGGTCGAAACACCTTCAACTTCAACGACGGACGCAGATCACCCGGATACTTCGGTTTCTTCGTCGACAGAGCTTGCGCCGGTGCTCGCGGGTAGCGTGAGCAGCGAAGTCGAATTTGATCCCAAAACTAAGATGCCCATCTTGCGTACCAGAGAGGAAGCTAAGCGCTACCTGCGTGGTATCGTGAATAAATTAAATACGGCTTATGGTCCGCATTGGGCCGATGCGGTGAAGAATGAGTCGCCGCGCACGCGGGATACGGCTACGGCCGTGCAAACGCACGATGGTTTCTTGAATAAGCTCGAAGGAAAAAATAAGGACGGTACCCCCGTGCTGACCCCGGCCGAGCGGGCCTACCTCGCCATGGTCATGACGGGCGTGGGCGAAACCTCGGGCCGTCCGCGGGAAGATATGTTGGCCATCGATCGTGTGTTGCTCAACCGCGCACGCATTGCGGATATTCGGCCCGATTTAGCTCCGATGTTCCTGGATTCGTCGGACATGAAAAAATCTATTCCCGACCGTATCTACGGCGCGATCACGAAGGACAAGCAATTCTCTCCCTGGAACCGCAACGGCTACTTCACCGTTGGCCATCGCACGGTGAAGAACAAGAAGACGGGTGCCATCACTCAGGTTCCGATCTTGGCTCCGACCACTGGTGCTCTGAAAAAAATGTACACTTCCGTGTTGGAGTCTCTCTCTACTCCCGACGCTAAACGGAGTGGTTCGTTGGCGGAAATGCCGATGGATGCTTACGTAAAGTTCTCGACCGACTTGGTAGACACCAGCGTGGTGGACTACTCGCAGTTTGATTTGAAGGTGGGCAAAAAGATTGCTCCCATCATGTACTTCTCGGCGCCCGGCGCGCACCTATGGGGCACCCCCGCGGGAACGCGCATGATCGCGGTGGATGGCGCCAAACCCCGTGCGGCTTCGGCGCATCGCTTTGGCTATTTGCCCGGCTACTACATTAAGGAAGGTACTTAAATGAACTGGACGCATGGAATCGCGGTCACAGCGTTGGCGATGGCCGGCACTTTTGCCCACGCGGGCGATCTCAAGGCCTGTCGCTGGAGTCTCGATGCTAAACTTCCGCAGGCGCACGCAAAGTGCTCCGAGCTAAAGGACCTGCCCGTGACGCTGTATTTACGGGGCGGCGGAGCCAAAATCGTTTCCTGGAAGAAGGCCCCTCAGGGCGAGCACTTGTGGCTGCTGACCTACGGCGCCGACGGCGTTGGCACCACCGTGCCGATGCGCATGGAGCGCACCGTGGTTATCGACACGGCTAACAAAAAAATTCTGGGCGAAGCCCTCTTGGGTTATCGCCTCAATGGAGTTCTGGTGCCCGAAGAGTCCCCCCGCTGGGTGTGGACCAAAGAGGGCGTGAAGGTTGAAGGCCTTCCGCACGGCGAAGAGCCCTTCGAGTACAAATTTCCCGTCTCAAAGTGATCGTTGAATTAATCCAGGATTGATCAATGTCTGGGCACCCGAATGGTTGCTCGACGTCAACACCGCTCTAACCTACCGAAATCTCGCGGACTTCAGCTGGTACCCTTCTTGCGACTCTCTGCATAGGGGGATCTATCGTGTACAAACTTCGCGCGTGCCAACTTGCGTTGGCACTCTTTGCTATCCGCGCCGTGGCCCAGGAGTCTGTGCACTCCATGGTCGATGTGAGCGCGTCCGATAGCATGAGTGATTCCTCCGACGTTGCTTCTTTGCTGCAGGGCTTTACGGAGCTTAAGGACAGCAAGCGTTACCTTAAAGAGATCGTAAAAAAGTTAAAGGCCGTGAATCCCGAAGATCCTTCGGGCTGGCTCGCCGACATTCGCTCCGCCAAAACGAAGGTGCTTAGCCCTTCCCAGCAGCATGCTTTGCTCCAACGCCTCAACGCCAAAGATGCCGAGGGCCACCCAGTGCTCACGCAGCAGGAAAAGGCTTTTCTCATTCTTTCCATGTCCATCTACGGATCGCACATGAATGCCGACGGTACGCCCCAAGCTTACGTGGCCTGCGGTCAGACCTTGACGGCCGATTCGAGCAACGACGAACGCCAGGCTTGCTTGGAAGAAGCTCGGGCCGCTATGGCGCCGGCCTTCGATGAACTCGTTCGTCAGGTGCAAGCGCAGGGCAACGTGAACGCTGCCAACATCGGCGATAAGGTCGTCGCTGCGCTCGTGACGAGCGATTCGCCCAAGTGGGGACCGAACCGCATTGCGCTGCCAAACATGATTCGCGCTATGGCTTTTAACGTTGAGACGCTGGATGAAGAGTTGGGTAGTCATAATGCAACTTACGATCACCGCAACATTAGTAAGAGCTTAGGCTTCGATGCGGCGCTCAGTGTTTACACTCAGCGCGCGCAGGGACTCGAAGCCGGACTGGTTATGGATGCGGACGCCGTGAATCGCCTGGTCGGCGAAAAACCCGTCAAGAAAAAATCCAATCCCATCGGCAAAATTATGCGGGCGGTGGGAAACACCGTGGTGCATCCGATTCGCACGCTAGAGCATTTAACGAATCCGAAGTCGAAATCGGACGCCTCGCATGCTCGGCACGAAGAAGCTCCTGTAGTGGACGTGGAAGAATTTGCCAATGCCTCGCACCAGTACTTGGTGGGCCGCATGCAACGAGTAACTAAAAAACTAAAGGCCGCCAGCGGCTCCGCGCTGTGGAATCGCGTGGTGACCGCTTGTCGCTCGGGCCATTCGCTCTCGTATGACGATTACCAAGTGCTGATTCGCTTGCCCGACCGTGCTCTATCGCGCATGCCCGAGGCAGCGCTGGATGGCTACAGCGAAGAAAATTTTTTCGCCCTCGTGAGCACCATGTACAGCGAAGCGCGCACCCAGGCCCGAAGCGATCGCGACTTTAGCGTGAACAATCCACGGGTGCGCACCGAAATGGCCCTGGCCGGCAAAGTCATTCGCAATCGCGGTGAAATGTACTGGCCCAACCAGCAGCCGAATTTGTTTCATGCCGTGTCCTTCGACGCCGGCCGTTCCTTCGAAGGTTGGACGCCCAGCAACGTGAACTTGCCTTGCATGTTTGCCGGGCTCGAGGGGCGCGAGCCGTCGTCGTACCGCCGCGCCGTACGCGCCTATATGGACGTCATGGATCCGCGCACCAAGTACATGAGTCTTAGTTCGGCGGGCCACGAAATGGGCGACGACACCAAATACTTTGCCGTGGGCGTTAGCGAGCACATGAGCCGTCTGGTGAAAGCGCCGGCCGTGCTCCTGGCCGATCAACCCCGACCCATCGTGGGTCGTTTGCACAAGTACGCCAACCGTTTGGATGCTCCGGCGGTTAAACCCTACAAGTACCAAGAGTACTTACTCAGCCAAACTCCGGAGCAAATTGCCTCGGTGGCCTCGTCTTTAGACGGAGATGAAAAATGAAAACCAAAATGTTCATGTCGATGATGGGATTGTTAGGAGTTCTCTCCTATGGGCTCGTCGTGAGCCGCATTCTGCAACCGCAAGATGCTCCGCGTGAACCGGCTTCGGAATCGAATCCCTACGCGGGCCTTTCCTTTAAGGTGGACCGTGCGTCAGAAACTCCGGCGGCCGACCGTTTCCGTTACTTGGCGGGCCGTTATGCCAAGGCGCTGAACCGCTTGCGGAGTATGGATCCCCGTTTTTATGCTTTGCTGGATGCTAGTTGCAGCAAGGGGCGTGGCCTGACGCTCGCTCAGTACCGCAGCATGGAAAAATATTTGGGCAAGCTCGACACCTACGGCGACTCGGGTCTCGGCGGATGGAGCGAGCGCGACTTGATTGCCTTTGTGGCTACGGCCGTATCGGAAGCACGCGGTCTCGGCACACCTCATAGTTCAGATATTGACGACGTCATTGGCCGTGCTGAATATGTTGGCGTCATGAAGGCCGTAGCGAATCGGGTGCCGGGTTATTTTGCCGGTACCGCCGTGAACGTGCTGGGCATCGTTATGGATCACGATGGCGTGGCTTACAACGGCTGGCTGCCGAGTGCCGACAAAATTGCTTGCCACATTATTGGCCGCCTCCCGGGCGAGGACGGGTACGTCTTCGGGCGGGCCGTGCGCGCCTTCCAAGATTTTACGGATCCTAAAACGCGCTACGAAGGGGATTTTGACACCAGCGTGAAGTACTTTGCAGGCAGGGAGTCGTACAACTCGTTTCGCGCGACGTACCGCGAGGTGCTGAACCCTTACGTGGTGCTTCCCGGCGAAAAAAGGATTCACTTGTACCGCGAAGCGGGCGATGATCCGCTGCGCTATTTTAAACCGAAGAACTAAAAGTTCCCCGGTGTAGGGGCAGGTTATAATTGGGGGTATGTCGGCCCCCAATATTCCCCACTTGATTCAACTGCAACGCGACTATTTCCGTAGCGGCAAAACACGGTCGCTAGCGACGCGTACCGAAGTACTCCGCAAAATTTCGAATTGGATTGTGACCCACGAGGCACGCATCTTCGCGGCCCTTAAGGCCGATCTGGGCAAGCCCGCGCAGGAAGCCTACGTGGGCGAAGTTCGTTTCGTGATTGAAGACATCAAACACGTGCTCGCAAAAGTAGAGGCGTGGACCAAAACGCGCAAGGTTCCTTCGCCGCTGGCGCTCTTTCCCTCGCACGGCGAAGTGCGCCTGGAGCCCTACGGCGTGGTGCTGATTCAGGCCCCCTGGAACTATCCCTTTCAACTTTTACTTTCGCCCCTCGTGGGCGCGATTGCGGCGGGCAACACGGCCGTGCTTAAGCCCTCGGAATTCGCGGTGGCTACGCAAGAAATTGTGGCCGAACTCGTGGCTGCCTGTTGCGACCCGGCGCACGTAACGGTGGTAAAGGGCGACGCTTCGACGAGTCAAAAGCTTTTGGCCGAAAAATTCGACTACATTTTTTTCACCGGCAGCACGAATGTAGGCCGCAAGGTCATGCAGGCTGCGGCCCAACACCTGACGCCGGTTACACTGGAATTGGGCGGAAAGAGTCCGTGCATTGTGGACGCACATACGGACATCGAAAAGGCTGCCACGCGCATTGCCTGGGGAAAATTCTTCAACGCGGGCCAAACCTGCGTGGCGCCTGACTACTTGTACGTGCATGAGAGCATTCGCACGCGCTTTGTTTTTGAGCTGGGCCGCGCCCTCGTTAAATTTTACGGCGAAAATCCGCAGCAGAGCCCGGACTACGCGCGCATTATCAATGCTTCGCATTTTGAGCGGCTCATCGGTTTGATCGATCCCAAAAAAGTTAAGGTGGGTGGCACCTGCGACGCCGTTGATCGTTACATCGCGCCCACGCTTCTGCACAACGTCACGTGGGACGACGCCATCATGCAGCAGGAAATTTTCGGTCCCCTTTTGCCCATCTTTGGCTACGAAAACATCGACGACGTTATTCGCACCGTGAATCAGCATCCGAAGCCGCTAGCCCTGTACTTTTTCTCCAATGACAAAGCTTTGCAGGAAAAGGTTCTGGAAGAGATTTCTTTTGGTGGAGGATGTATCAACGACTGCATTGTGCACCTCTCCAATTTTGATTTACCCTTCGGAGGGGTGGGCGACAGCGGCCTGGGCGCCTACCATGGGCGTTACAGTATTGAGACCTTCTCGCACCAGAAGGGCGTGCTGCGCAACGCACTCTGGTTCGATCCCGATCTGCGTTACCCGCCGTATTCCGATCGTAAGCTTAGTTGGATGAGGAAACTCTAATGAAACGCACGTTTTTACTTTTGTCCGTTGCCAGTTTGTCCTTGTCGGTGCGGGCTTATGCCCTCTTTGGGAAAAAGGAAAAACCGATTGAGGACCCACTCGCTAAATGCATTGCGAGCGTTTTTGGTCCCTACACCTGGACGGACGATCCGCCCCGCTATAAACGCGACAAGCTCGTGCTCGAAGCCACGCGGCAGGAATTGCTGCTCGATCGAGGCCCCGGGCGTCCCAAGACGCCGCGCCAACCTCACGAGCTCACCGATACTGCGCGCGGAAATGAGTTGCAGCGCTATGCGTATGACCTGGTTTCCATGCGCGACCAAATGCAGAACATGGCCGATGTGTTCTTTCAGCCCGATTCCGGATATCCCTTCATGTTCTTTCGCGATCCGCAGTCGCCTGATCTTTACTACTTCATTTTTGACGGCCGCATTTACAAGGTTCCCTTTGGAGTGCCGAGCTCTAACCTGCAATCAATGCACGTAAACTCGGGCTCGCGCGGATTGCTGGTGGAGTATGGAACTTTCGCTTCGCTCCCCACAACTCGCCTGCGAATCACGGTCGATGTGCCCGGAAAGTTTTCCAAAAAGGAATGGCCCAATATGGCCGATGCGCTCGAGCTGGGCTCGGAAGAGCGCCGGGCCGTGGTGGATAAACTTTTGCGCCCGGTGGTTTTGGCACGCGTGGGCGGCCTGATGGACTTCTACCTGCGCAATCATCCGGATGATGAGCGTTACGCAAATTTATATCGGCGCTTGTTAAGCCCGTGCCTTGATGTCGATGGCCTCACCAAGCAAGCAGTGCTGCCGGAGTACGAAAGATTCCGGGCCGAGGTCAGTCGTCTGAATGGCGGAGGGACCTCGGGCGATGGTTTTTCGCACTGAGGTCTCGGCCCGGGAGCGGCGATTGTTTCGTTTACAGATAAAGGCCGAAGTTCACGTAGAAGTAGTAGGTCCAATAGTTATTCGAAGTGTTCTGGCGCATCACGTAGCTGGAATAGAACGAAGGGCCAATAGCTACCGAAGGCGTAATGAAATACTGTAGGCCTACACCGCCCATGTAGCGGGCCTGAATAGTGTTGTCGGTAAGACCCTTGAGGAATTTAAATTCCGCATAGGCCGTGATTTGGTTTGACTCCAAAAAATAATAACTTGCTGCGGGTCCAATAAGCGAAACCACGTGGTCACCGTCCACGCCTCCGCGTTCAACGGAAAAGTCTCCGCCAAGGGCCAGATGGTCCATGACGAAGTATTCGGTGGTCGAGCCCAAGTAATATTCCGATTGCGCACCCTTGCTGGTCGTTGTGCCGTAGTAAAACGATCCGCCCGTTTTAAAATTGCCTTGGTGAATATTGGGCGCGACCTGCGCCAGCGCCAATGAAGCACTTCCAGCAGCAAACAAACAAAGTGCGGTGAGTAGTTTTTTCATAATCTGAGCTCCTTCTTGAGGTTTAGGCGCTACCCTTCTTTATTGCATCATTCAATTCGTAGGCTGTTGAAAGTGTTGCGGGACTGTTTACTTTTTAGACAGTTGACGTGAATAAACATCTTTAAAATCAAATAGTTAAACGGCCTGTGCCGGGCACGCCTTGTGCTGCTACTTAGGCATGAAGACTTCTGTTTTGTGCTTGGTACTGATGTCCTCCTTCTCGGCCGTTGCGGCTCCCGAACTGGGTCTGCAGGGGCCGCTGCAAGTTTCGCCCATCGGGCGCAAGTTGGTGGAGAAGGCCATTGCCTGGAAAGTTGGGCAGTGGAATGAGCGCGCCGGTTACGCCAAGCCCGCTCGCTGCGCACAGAACCTTTCGCGCGTGTTTAGCGACGCCGGCATGCCGCAATACAGTTCAGATTCCGTGATCGGTATGCTCAGTAAAACGCGTGAAGCCATCGAACAGTCGGGTCAGGGGCTCTACGTGCAGCTTCCGCTCAACGACTCGGCTGGTATTCGCAAGGCGTTGAATCGCATTTACGGTGGTCGTTTACCTGTGGGCGCCATCGTGGCCGGTTGCAATTCACCTTCCTGCGCTAAATTTGGTCCCAACGAACACATTGCCTTTGTGGGCCACGCCGAAGCTGATGGCGACGTTTGGCTCTACCACAACAACTGGCTGCGCGAGGGCGTGGACCGGGCCACCTTTGGTCCCTACATGGTGTCGGAGCGAAATCTGAAGGCGGGCTTTCCGCGTCAGTGGATGGCCACACCGTGGATGAATATCAAATTAGAGAGCGACGGCGAAGGCGTCGTGGCTGCGCAACGTCTGTTGCCGCAAATCGACGACCTCGATCCCAACCAATACCACCTGACGATTGTGGTGGTGCCCGAGATCGATCGCGAGATTCGCGAAGCGATGCGCGACTAAGTGCTAGGAGTCGTACACGGAATCGATAATCAGGATTTGTCCGTTCTCGTCGTCAATGATGGCGAGGTAGGTTTCGTAAGCGCGGTAGGCGGTGAGTTGGCCCCAGCTCACGCGCAGCGAGGAATTGTGCGCAATTAAACTTTGTAGCGATTGTGCCAGCAGCAGCTTCACGGCGCAGGCCGAGTCGTGTTTGATAGCGTAAGCGGTGCGGCAGTCATCGCTGCGGGGCATGCCCACAAAATCCAAAACATTGATCGCGGTATCCACCGTAAAGCGGGCGCGCGCGTTCAATTCGCGACCATGAAAATTTGGATGCTCGTGGTGGTGACGGTCCGCAAGCGCCGTTTCGATTACTTCTTGCGGATCACGGCCGGAGAATTTGTACGAGTACAAGCCGATCGAAATACGAAAGTCGCGTTCGGCTTCGGGGAGCAGCATTTCGGCTTTGCGCTGAAATGCGCGGAGATCCGAATTGCTCGGCGTCGCGGCGCGAGCGCCCATGGAGTTCAGTCCCAGAATCGCCAGCAAGAGCATCGTGAGAGTTTTCATACCTTAAGGTCCTAGCACTGGAGCTGGTTTTAAATCGAGGAGAAGGTAAACTGCGGAAGTGGTAGCCCCCAAAAAACAGCGTCGATTGTCCGCGGGTTGGACGCTCTTTATTCTTACGGGTCTCAATTTGTTCAATTACTTAGACCGTTTTGTCCTCTCGGGCGTGCTGACGCCCCTTAAGGAAGATTTGCAGCTCACGGATGGGCAGTTGGGCCGCATCGCTACGACCTTCATGATTGGCTATTTCGCCACGTCGCCCCTCTTTGGCTACCTGGGAGATCGCCTCTCGCGCAAGTGGCTCATCGCGCTCGGTATTTTTGTATGGAGCTTGGGCACGGTGCTTTCGGGTTTCGCTACGGGCTTTGCGGCGTTGGTCGGTTTTCGTATTCTGGTGGGGGTGGGCGAAGCCAGCTACGCCGCCATCGGGCCTAGCGTTTTGTCCGATACCTTTTCGCCCGCTAAGCGAAATTGGGCACTGACGGTATTTTCGGCCGCACTTCCGGTCGGGGCGGCCCTGGGATACGTGGTCGGCGGGCAAGTGGCGGCCCATCATGGGTGGCGACATGCTTTCCTTTGGGCCGGGGCGCCGGGCTTGCTGTTGGCGCTAGTGCTTTTGCCCTTCGGCGAGCCTGTGCGGGGTGAGTCTGAGGGGCGCAGTGCGGACGAGGCGTTCACGCGCAAGCCCGGTTGGAGCGATGTGCTCAATTTGTTTTCATTGCCAGAGTATCGACTCATTTGTGCCGGCGGAGTGGCTTACACTTTTGCGCTTGGAGCATATGGGTACTGGGGGCCCACGTTTTTGGTACGAATGTACCAAATGACCAACCAGAGTGCGTCGACTTTTTTTGGTGTCGTGCTCGTCGTGGCGGGTTTGGTGTCGACCATGTTGGGAGGGTGGCTGGGCACCTACCTGCAGCAGCGCACGCGAGCGGGTTATGCATGGCTTATTGCCGTGTGCACTTTGATGGCGGTACCCATCACGACGATGGCTTTTTTAAGTTCCACGGCAATGGGTTCCATGACTTGGATTGCGGTGGGCATGTTTCTGCTCTTCCTCCCAACGGGCCCCATGAACACCATGATCATCGAAGCCGTGCCGCCGAACCTGCGTTCCTCGTCGATGGCCCTCTATATTTTGCTGATTCATTTATTCGGCGATATGTGGTCGCCCGAAATTGTAGGCCGGGTGGCCGATCTGCTTGGCAGCCTCCAGAAGGGCGTGCTCTTGCTGCCTTCGGCAATCCTCTCGGGAGCGCTGGTGTGGGTGTACCTGGCGCTGCGGATTCAGCGCCAGGAACGGCAAGAACTACTTACGAAATGAATTGGTGGCGCGGATCAGCGCGTCCATGATGCCCGGCTCGCCTGCATAGTGGCCAGCGTCCGGAATCACTTCGAGTTTGGCTTCGGGCCAAGCCTGGTGCAATTCCCATGCGCTTTCGGTAGGGCAAACGGCGTCGTAGCGACCGTTGATAATCACTGCCGGGATGTGCCGAATTTTATCTACGTTTTCGATGAGCCAGTTGTCGGTCTTAAAGAAGGCGGCGTTCATGAAGTAGTGGCATTCGATACGTGCGATGGCCACGGCCATGTGGTCGCCCGTAAAGCGATTAATCAAATCCATGTTGGGAATCAGGCTAATGGTCGACGCCTCCCAACGTGACCACCCTTTGGCGGCGTTCAGGCGAGTGGTTTCGTCGGGCGAGGTGAGTCGCTTGTAGTAAGCGGACACCATGTCCTCGCGCTCGTTGGGGGGAATCACGCTCTGGTAGCGTTGCCACTCTTCCGGGAAAATATGGTGCGCGCCGAATTGGTAGAACCAGCGGATTTCTTTTTTTCGGCACAGAAAAATTCCACGCAGTACGAGGGCGGTGCAACGTTCGGGATGCGTCTGGGCGTAGGCAAGGGCCAGGGTGCTGCCCCATGATCCGCCGAACACCAACCAACGGTCGATCTTGAGTTTGTTGCGGAGGGCCTCGATGTCGGCAACGAGGTGCCAGGTGGTGTTGTCGTTGAGGCTGGCGTGGGGCGTGCTTTTGCCGCAACCGCGCTGGTCCATCAGAATAATGCGGTAATGCTTAGGGTCGAAGAAACGGCGCTGCGAGGGATCGGTGCCCGATCCGGGGCCACCGTGCAAGAAAAGGGCAGGTTGGCCTTCGGGATTTCCAGATTCTTCGTAGTACAGCTCGTGTTCCGCGCTGACCTGAAGGAAGCCGGTCTTGTAGGGTTCAATCGGGGGATAGGCTTGCAAACGATTCATAGTGAAAAAATCATAGCACAGGAAAATGGGCCTTAGAAAAGCGCAGCGCTTCGATTTCGTTTACGAGTTCGATCTCGGTTCGTTTGCCCATCACTTCGTTGATTTGCACCATGGCCGAAGGGCTAGTGATGTTGATTTCGGAAATGCGCTCCCCGATAAAATCCAGGCCCAAAAGGTAGAGGCCCTTGCGAGCTAAATCATGGCCGATAAATTCAGCGGCTTCGCGCTGCCGGGGGGTAATTTCCCACGCGCGCCAGCTGGCACCCTGATGTAAATTTGCCAATCGCGAGCCGGCGCGGGCCACGCGCAGTACGGAGCCTAGGATTTTGCCATTGAAAGTAAGGATGCGAAGGTCGCCACTCTTGGTGATTTCGTCCACGAAGGGCTGCACAATGATTTCGGGTTTCCATTTGTCCCAGTAGGTGGCCAGTGTGGCATCGGGGACATCGCTTTTAAAAAATTCTACCCCCACTCCAGAACACTCGTTTTCAGGTTTAGCCACAGCTTCGCCGGGTTGTGCGCGTACGGCGCGCGTAAACTCGGCCAGTGAAGAGCAAACGAAAGTGGGAATGGAATACTGCGGGTAATCGCAGGGAAGGGCGTGTTCCGAGTAGCGCCAGGTTTGATCGGGATGGTTCATGTGTACGATGTGTTGGGGGGCGCGGGCGTAATGTTGTGCATGTGCTTTGTAGAAAGCATCTACGGGAGGGTCTTTACGGTGCAAAATGACGGCGTAGTCCTGCACTCGCGCTTGCCGATCCGCTCCCAGACGAAGAAAGCTAGATGCGTCCGGATCGGCAGCTTTCACACTTTGCACAGGAATGTGATTCAAATAGTCGGCCGTGCTCCGGCTAGCATCGGCTTGGGTGAGGTCGCAAAAATCGACTGAAATGCCTCGGCGAAGAAGTTCGGCCATGAGGCGCAGAGATGTGTCGAAACGTGGTTGCATGCTGGCAACGGGGTCGGCGGTGACTAAATATCTGGGAGTCTTCACGCGGGTAAATCTAACTCAGCTTTTCGAAATCGCGCAACGAAAGTTCCCGTCCACCTTGCAGGGCCCCATGGGCGGAGTATGATCGAGCTAATCTTTGGAGGAACTAAATAATGCTATCGAATAAATTCAATCTTTCCCTTGGTGCCTTGGCGCTCGCGGCTGCGGGCTCCGCTTGGGCAGCCGGTTTCGAAAAGGCGAACCTTTGGTCGGGTCACTACCAAGGTATTGGTGGTGCCGCAGCTTCGAGTGTTAACGATTCTCAAGCCCTCTTTTTTAACCCTGCTGGCTTGGTGAGCGACTCGAATGATGTTTCGTTCAACGTCTCGCCAACCTTCGCGCAGTCTAAGTCACCCGTGTTTACCAACAACACCACCGTCGATGGAAAACGCGTTACGGTGTACCCCTTCGGTTTGACTGGCAAATACAACGTCAATCCTGACCTCGCCGTGGGAGCGGGACTTTTCCTGTCGGGTGGCTTTGAGGCCAATTATGGCGAGCTCGATTTCAGTTCCATCGGTGTGACGGGTCTTAAGCCTGAGTACAGCTCGAACATTCAACTTCTAGAATTTTCTCCGGGCGTGGCCTACCGCATCCTTCCCGGCCTGAACGTGGGCCTCGGCTGGCGCGCAACTTTCGTGCGGGCTAACTTTCACTTGCCGACCACCACGACGGTGGGCACGAGCACGGCCGTAGTGGGCATTGCCGTAACGGATTTGAGCGCATCCAACTACACGGGTTTTCGTTTGGGCGTGCAGTACGCTCCCGCCGATATGCCCTTCGGCATTGGTGCGCAGTTCCGCTCCGCGGTTGATTTCACTGCTAAAGGCAAGGTGAATGCTCAATTGGGTCTGGGCGCAGCAACGGCGACGGGTACCGAAGGCGACGCCTCGGTAAAGAACACCTTCCCGTATCAATTCGTGTTGGGCGGCCACTACAATATCTCTAAAGATTGGACCGCATTCTTGCAGTACGAATACACCAACTATTCGACGGACAAGTCGCTTGATTTCACCGGCACGAGTTCCGTTACTACGCAGGCGGGCGTTGTTCCCGTGGCTTTGTCTGCGATTCCGCAAGAATGGAAAAACCAGCACATGGTGCGAGTGGCCGGCGAATATAAAGCTACGACTGAACTCGCGATTCGTGCGGGTTACGTGTACACCTCCCAAGTCACTAGCTCCACTTATCCCCGCGGCACCTTCTTTGCTCCTGGAGCTGGCAACACCTTCGTAGTGGGTGCGGGGTACTTGATCGGCAAGGACATCTCCACCGATGCTGCTTTCGAATACAGCAAAGACAGCGGTTCGCCCACGGCGGTGGCTACGGGTTACAAGACGGGTGAATACACCGCGAGTGCGTACACCATTCACTTGGGTGGTTCGTACCACTTCTAATTGACTGACGTGCAGCTCTGGCAACCCTCTCCGCACGATCGTCAGGACTCGCAGATGGCGCGCTTTGCGAAGCGCGCCGCTGCCTTGTCCGGCTATAAATTCAAAAGTTACGCTCATCTGCATGCCTGGTCGGTGGAGCACTTTGCTGATTTCTGGGCACTTTGGCTGCGTGAATCTGGTGCCCTGTACGCAGGTTCGTCGAGCATCGTGTTTAGGCCTGGGCCCGGTAACGATTGGACTCGAGCCGAATGGTTTCCAAATTTAAAATTAAATTTTGCGCAGAATCTCATTGAGCGTATGGGCGATTTGCCGCTCGTGGGTTGCGACGAGCAAGGAAGGCGTCGCGAATTTTTACGGGCCGAAGTCCTAGAGCGCGTGCGCGGACTTCAGCGCTTCTTGCGTTTGGAAGGGGTGGGGCCCGGTGACGTAGTGGCGGGTCTGCTGCCCAACTTGCCCGAAACCATCATTGCCATGCTGGCTACCACTAGCTTGGGAGCTACGTGGTCATCCTGTTCGCCGGACTTCGGTGTGCAGGGAATTTTGGATCGCTTCACGCAAATCAATCCTAAGGTGCTCTTTGTGGCCGATGGCTACACTTATGCCGGTAAGCGTATCCCGCTGGCCGAGAAAAATCGGGCCGTTTTAGAGAAGTTGCCGAGCTTGAACGCGACGGTGACAATTCCCTTCTTGGGCATCGAAGGGAATTTCGACGAAGTCTCACTCGGCGATCGGGGCGCAATCGAGTACACCGTGGTGCCGTTCAACAGTCCCCTCTACGTGTTGTTCTCGTCGGGGACTACGGGCCAACCTAAATGCATCGTGCACGGAGTGGGGCGCGTGCTCCTGCAACTACTCAAGGAGCTCAAACTCCACGGCGATCTCGATCATCGCGACAAACTCCTCTACTTCACCACCTGCGGATGGATGATGTGGAATTGGATGAATGCGGGCCTGGCTACGGGCGCCACGGTTTATTGTTACGATGGTTCGCCTTCGCATCCGGGCCTCGACTCACTCTGGGGGTTGGTGGATCGCGAGCACATCACGGCCTTCGGGACTTCGGCTAAATTCATTGCTTCGTGTCGCTCGGCGGGAGTGGAGCTTAAAAAGCTTTCCTTCTCCGCGCTGCGCACGGTGTTCTCTACGGGTTCCCCACTCATGCCCGAGGACTTTGATTATTTCTACGCGCAAGTGCGTCCGCGTAAACCCGTGCAGCTAGCCTCCATCTCCGGAGGTACGGACATTGTGTCGTGTTTCATGTTGGGCACGCCGCTCAAACCGGTGTTGCGGGGCGAGATTCAGGCGGCGGGCCTGGGCATGGACGTGCGCGCCTACAACGAAGCTGGGCATTCGGTCATTGGTCAGAAGGGCGAGCTGGTTTGTGCCGCGCCTTTCATGTCCATGCCGATTCGTTTTATGAACGACGAAGGCCACCGCAAATATCGCAAGGCTTACTTCGAACGCTTCCCCGGCGTTTGGCACCACGGCGACTTCGTTACGGTGACCGAGGAGGGAGGCGTGATTGTGCACGGCCGCTCGGATGCTACGTTGAATCCGGGGGGCGTGCGTTTAGGCACGGCCGAAATTTATCGGCAGGTCGAAACTCATCCGGCCGTGCAGGACAGCATCGCCGTGGGGCAACAGTGGCAGGGCGATGAGCGCGTGGTGCTCTTCGTAAAACTCAAAGATCCCGCGCAATCGCTCGACGCTACGCTTGTGAAAGAAATCAAAGACCGCATTCGTGCGGGCGCCTCGCCCCGGCACGTGCCGGCCGTGATGCTCAAGGTAGCGGACATTCCCTACACCGTGAGTGGAAAAAAAGTGGAGCTTGCCGTCAAGGCGCTCGTGCACGGCGAAACGCCCTCGAACATCGAGGCCCTCGCAAATCCGCAGAGCCTGGCGCAGTACAAAAACATTCCCGAATTGAAATAAACTCTAGGCACTCGAGTGCCCCGAAGCTCGAATCCCATCATAAGAAAAACGAATTATTTACGCGGCCTTAGCTGGCCGTTCGCTTTTTTGCTTAGGTTTTCTCAGTTTCTGTCGATGATTCTCACTGGTGGTTAGCCAGTAAGTTTTTATGAGGCGGCCTAGTTCTAAGGCTAGGGCCGCCCCCTTTATCAACATTAGTACGATCTCCAGAAAACTCATAAGAGCCTCCTTTCTTCGTACTCTTCCTTGAGTGCCGAGCCTCGGGGCATCTTGGCCCTAGCGAAACTCATGCCAGCGACTATTTCAGAGCGAAGCTGGCTTCGACGTTCACGTTCAGAGTTTGGGTGCCGGCATCTACGGACGGTGCGCTGTCGGCGGCTTTCATGAGCGCCATGCCGCCGCGGGCGCCCATGGGCATCGGTTGACTCGGACTATGATTCCACGACTCACGCAAACTCAGCACTTCCCCCACGCGAGCGCCCAAAGAGCTAGCCAGTTTTTCTGCCCGGGTACGGGCATCGCGCGCAGCTTCTTCTAAGCACGCAAGCTGCTCCTCTTTGAGTTTGTTCTGCGACAAAAAAGTTTCGAGCGAGCCGACGTCCCGAATTTTGTGCGTCGCTGCCAGGGCCATCACTTCACCCAGGCGCTCAATGGCCGAGCTCGTCACGCGCAACCCCATGCGCGCCCGAAATCCTTTGGATACGTTGTGGTCCTTCACCCACTCGCGCGCTTCTTCTAGCCGATACTCCGAGGTTTCCAGGACGACGTCGGCAAGTTGCAGCTTTTTGATGTCGGTGCGCAATTTTTCGTAGGATTGAGTGGCTAGTTTGGCAGCACTCTGCAGATCCGGTGCGGTGGCCTCACTCGTGAGCGTCAGGGCCCCACGGTCGGGAATGGCCTGCCGCGAGCAAGTGCCGCTGACGTGCACCGCGCGAGGCTCGTCGGCCCGGGCAGAGAAAGCGCAGAAGAGGGCGAGGGTCGGCGGCAAAATTGTTTTCATGTCCTCTAACATAATACTTTCCCGGGGAATTTTCTTGCGGTCGGCTGCTTCATCGCTTTAGTTTGGACGCACATGACCATAGCGGAATTGGTAACCATTCTTCAGTCTCGTATTCAGGGCTGCGAAGTATTTGCGAGCGACCTTACGGGCGACGGCAACCATTTTGAAGTGGTCGTAGTCAGCGGCGCCTTTGCGGGGCAGTCCCGCGTGGCGCGCCAACGCCTCGTTCTTGAGGCCTTTTCAGAGGAATGGAAAGGCGCCTTGCACGCCCTTACCATGAAGACCTATACCCCGGAGGAGTGGGAAAAAGTATGACGCACGAAGAAGCCTTGGCCTTTATCGATGACCAAATCAAAAAGAACGACATCGTCGTTTTCATGAAGGGCACTGCCGATTTTCCGATGTGCGGATTTTCGGGCCGTGTGGTGCAAATTTTTAACCACTTCAAACGCCCCTTCGCGGCGGTGAACGTGCTCGAAGACGAAGCCGTGCGCAACGCCATTAAGAGCTATTCCAATTGGCCCACGATTCCCCAAATTTACATCAAGGGTGAATTCATCGGTGGTTGCGACATCACTTCCGAAATGGCCCAAACGGGCGAGCTCGAAAAAATGATGAACGAAAAATTAGGGGCCCTCAGCTGAGTTTATGGCCGATCGCACGCGTCGTTGGCTCAACGGACTCGAGTACACCCTCGAGCAGACCGTACGCGTTTCGAATTATCTGGGGCAAACAATTCTCGGAAACCTCGCCCTGGGGCGCGAGCCCTCGGGCGAAGAAAAAAAACAGCTCGCTTCGCCCCGCGCGGTGCTGGCTGATTTAAAGCTGCTCTTTGAACGGGACTGGCAAAATATTCAGGCGGGTCTCTACCGGGTGCCTCGTCCGCAAATTCGTCATCCGCTGAACTTTGCCATGAACACCTTGGATGTGTTCCGCGATTTGCGGCGCGTGCGGCGGCGTCAGGCGGAAAAGAATGTGCGCGACTTCTCGGACGAAGTTCCGGCCGAGGCCTATCCCAAGTATTACGCCCAAACCTTTCATTTCCAAACGGATGGCTATTTGAGTGAGCGTTCCGCGCGCCTGTACGATCACCAAGTGGAAATGGTTTTTGCCGGGGGCGCCGCGGCCATGCGTCGGCAGGTTTACTTGCCGGTGCGCGAGTTTTTGCGCGCTTCCGCGCAGCCCGTGCGCGAGCTCTCGTTGCTTGATGTGGCCTGTGGTACGGGCAGCTTTTTGTCCTTCGTAAAATTAAACGAACCCGAGCTCCACGTGACGGGTCTCGACCTCAGCCCCTGGTACCTTAAGCAGGCGCGCGAGAATCTGCGCGAAGAATCGCGTGCAGATTTTGTCGAGGCCAACGCCGAAGCCATCCCCTTCCGCGATGCCAGCTTCGACGTGGTCACGAATATTTTCTTGTTTCACGAGCTGCCGCGCCGAGTGCGCGAAATCGTGGCCCGCGAAATGTTCCGGGTGCTGAAGCCCGGTGGCCTGCTAGTCTTTTCGGATTCCCTGCAGAGTGGCGATAAACCCAGCTTCGATGCCTCGCTCGAATATTTTCCCAAGAACTACCACGAGCCGTACTACGCGGACTTCATCAAGCAGGACTTACGCGCCCTCTTCGAGTCGGTGGGCTTTTCCGTCGCCGCCACCGACATCGCCTTCTTCTCCAAAATCCTCGTTCTGCGCAAACCCGCTTAGCTGCGCGGAGTACCCAGGGCTACGACCGTGGTGGCATTGGGCTGATCGGTAGGGAGCAGCACAATTTCTTGAATGTTCACGTGCGCGGGACGTTCAATCACCCAGGCAATCGTTTCGGCCACGTCCTTGGCGGACATCGTGCGGTAGCCCTCGTAAATTTTTTGGGCCTTCGCGGTGTCGCCGCCAAAGCGCACTACCGAAAACTCCGTTTCGGCCACGCGCCCCGGTGAGATGGTCGAAACGCGCACGCCCGTGCCGGCCAAGTCTTGGCGCAGGGCTTCGGTGGTCATGTGCACGGCGGCCTTGGAGGCGCAGTAAACGGTGCCGCCCGCGTAGGCGGTGTCCGCCGCCACGGAACCCATGTTCACAATGTGGCCGCGTTGGCGCTTAACCATGAAGGGCAAAATAGCCCGAGTCATTTGCAGCAGGCCCGACACGTTCGTGTCGATCACATCCCGAATGCTTTGTGGATCGGCCTGGTCCAAAGGTTCGCGACCAATCGCGAGGCCCGCGTTGTTGATGAGCACGTCCACGTCACGCAGCCAGTCGGCATGCGTCGTCATAAAACGCTGAATCGAGCCGGCATCTCGCACATCGAGTTCACCCACAATAAACTCGCCCACCACGGCGGGCGATTCAGCGGCCAGTTGTTTGAGTTTGTCCACGCGGCGTGCGGCCAGCAAAACTTGGTGACCCTTCTGGGCCAGGCACAGGGCCGTGGCCTGACCAATCCCGCTCGAGGCGCCGGTGATTAGGATTTTCATTCTGCTCATACGGGTTCCTCCTGAAAGTACTGACGAATGCCAATTTCGAGCGGGGTCATCTCGCGGGAGTAGCCGGCCGCGAGCAAATTTTTTAGTTCGGCCTGGGTGAAGTATTGGTAGTGCTCGCGCAAGCGTTCCGGAGTGTCGATGAACTCCACCTTACATTCGCGCTGCAGGGCTGCGGCCGTGCCGCGAACCAAATCCAAAAAGGTGCGCGCGGTGCCCGAACCTAAGTTGTAGATGCCCGATTTAAGTTGGCCGCGGGAGAACTCAATCATGGCGTCGACCACGTCGCCCACCCACACAAAATCGCGGCGCTGCTCGCCGTCCTTAATGCCCTCGCGGTGCGAGCGGAAGAGTTTAACGAATCCCTGGCTTAAAAATTGTTGGCGCGCATGAAAAACCACACTGGCTTGGCCGCCCTTGTGGTCTTCTCCGGGTCCATAGACGTTGAAAAATTTAAATCCTGCCCATACGGGAGGCGTCGCGCCGCGAATGGCTTCGTGCTGAGCCCATACGTCGAACTTTTGTTTGCTCCAGCCGTACAAATTCAGGGGCCGCAGGGATGGAATCAAAACGGGATCGTCCGAAAACCCTTCTTCGCCGCCGCCGTAGGTGGCCGCCGAGCTTGCGTAGAAGAGGGGAATTTTACGCTGGGTGCACAGCGTCCACAGCTTACGCGTGTAGTCCGTGTTCACTTCGTCCAGATAATCTTGGCGCGTTTCGTCGGTGTTCGAGCAGGCGCCCATGTGAAACACCACGCTGGGACTCAGCCGCCCATTTGCCAGATCCCGTAAAAAATCCTTCGGACTCAGCACGGGAATATTCGCGGCCCTCAGGGGCGCGGCGCATTTACGAGTGGCGTAAAATTCGGGGGTGTCCACGGCCGCCGTTACGCTTTCGCCGCGTCGTAAAAGCTCGCGGGCTAGGTACGAGCCAATGAATCCCGCAGCTCCGGTGATAACGATGGAACGATTCTGGCTCATGTCTTACTTCTAGCAGTCTCCGCCGATATTTTGCACTATAAGCACGGGCTATGTTGATCCTTACTCACCGCTTCTACGTGCAAAACTCCGACGCTCCAGCCTTCGAAAAGAAAATGCAGTCGCGTCGCGCGCAGCTCGATGCACACCGGGGATTTATTCGCTACCGCCTTACGCGCACCGTGCTGAGTCCCGATGCCACGGAATACCAAACGCTGCTGGAGTGGGTCGACGCCGACGCGCTCGAAAGCTGGATGACCTCCCCGGATGCTCGGTTGTACGCAGATGCAGGCTTGTCGCCCACGGCCCTGGTGAAGCCCACCTCCCTGCAATTCTGGGAAGTCCTGGCCGAGGAAGTCCCCGGGCACCGCACCGATTTTAGGTCCGTGGCCCTGGATCTGCAGGTCGAAGAAATCTTTGCCCAGGAGAGCCCCGTGCAGCGAAGCATTCGGGAGCGGCACACGGCTCAGGGCCTGCCGCCCATCAACATTGGAGCCTTTGAAGGCCGCATTCTGGAAATCCTGCTTCGGGCCAACGGCTCCAAGCGGGGCGTGGAAGTGGGCACTTTGGGCGCCTACAGCAGCACCTGGTTAGCGAAGGCATTGCCGGCGGACGGCCAGCTCATCACCATCGAAAAAGACCCCAAACGCGCCGAACTAGCACGTAAGAACCTGGCCGAGGCAGGTTTGAGCGCGAAGGTCGAGGTGAAGGTCGGTGCCGGGCGCGACGTGCTAGAAACTATGAATGATTTAAAAGACTTAGACTTTGTCTTCATTGATGCCGACAAATCCAATTACGGGCACTACGTGCGCTGGGCCCTGCCGCGTTTGCGCAAGGGAGGCCTCGTGCTCACGGACAACTCCTACATTTGGGGCGGCATGTATTATTACGGCCGCGACCCCTCCGCCGTGCCCTATCCCGAAGAACAAACGCTCTTTAGCTTCGATAAAAACGCCTTTCGCGGCATGAGCGAGGCGTGGTCCGAATTGGCCGCTCATCCGGACTTTGCCTCGATCATTTTCCCCACGGGAGAAGGTCTAGGCATCGGCGTGAAAATCTAGTAATGAAGGCGGTCACTTCCGCTAACTATTAACCCGAGGATTGCAATGGCAGACGATTACAAAGCCCGAGACATTACCAAGATCCGAAACATCGGAATTTCCGCACACATCGACTCCGGAAAAACCACTCTCTCCGAGCGTATCCTTTATTACGCCGGCAAGATTCACAAGATTGAGGAAGTAAAAGGTAAATCGGGCGTAGGCGCGACCATGGACTTCATGGATCTCGAACGCGAAAAAGGCATCACGATTCAGTCGGCTGCTACCTACCTGACCTGGGGCGACTACAACGTTAACTTGATCGACACCCCGGGCCACGTGGACTTCACGGTAGAAGTAGAGCGCGCGCTGCGTGTTCTTGACGGTGCCGTGCTCGTTCTTTGCTCGGTTGCCGGTGTGCAATCGCAAACCATGACGGTCGACCGTCAAATGCGTCGTTATGGCGTTCCTCGTCTTGTGTTCATCAACAAGATGGACCGTGCGGGCGCTAACGCATTCCGTGGTTTGGCGATGCTCCGTGAAAAGCTCAACCTCAATGCCGTTCTCGTGAACATGCCCATCGGTGCGGAAGACCAATTCAAGGGTGTGGTCGATCTCGTGACCCTCGAAGCGATCTATTACGACGGAGACAACGGCGAAAATCTGCGCGTTGAGCCCTGCCCGGCAGAGCTCCTCGAGCAAGCCAAAGAACTCCGTCAGGAACTCGTGTCCAAGTTAGCGGACCTGAACGACGACATCGCTACGAAGTTCTTGGAAGAGCAAGAGCTCACCCCGGCCGAACTCTACCCGGTTATTCGGGAAGTGACGCTCGCGCAAAAATTCGTGCCCGTATTCTGCGGCTCGGCCTTCAAAAACAAGGGCGTGCAAACGCTCCTCGACGGCGTCGTGCGTTACCTGCCGAACCCGAGCGAAGTTACCAACAAGGCTCTCGACCAATTGAACAACGAGCAAGAAGTGGTGCTCAAGTCCGATCCCAACCTCCCGTTCGTGGGTCTGGCGTTCAAACTCGAAGACGGTCGTTACGGTCAGCTCACCTACATGCGAATCTACCAAGGTAAGATTTCCAAGGGTGATTTCATTCTGAACGTGAACACCAAGAAGAAAGTGAAAATTCCGCGTATCGTACGTATGCACGCGGCCGACATGCACGACATTGAGACTGCACAGGCGGGCGAAATCGTGGCGATGTTCGGCGTAGAGTGTGCGTCCGGCGAAAGCTTCACCACGGGCGACGTTGAATACACCATGACGTCCATGCACGTTCCCGCGGCCGTGATTTCGCTGTCCGTGGCGCCGAAGAACCGCGACGGCCAAGTGAACTTCTCCAAGGCGCTGAACCGCTTCTCCAAAGAAGACCCCACCTTCCGCGTTCACCGCGATGAAGAGTCGGCCGAGACCATCATCTCGGGCATGGGCGAATTGCACCTCGAAATTTACGTCGAGCGTATGAAGCGCGAATACAACTGCGAAGTGACCGTAGGTAAACCCCAGGTGGCTTACCGTGAAACCATCACTAAGACGGCTAAACTCGATTACACCCACAAAAAGCAAACGGGTGGCTCGGGTCAGTTCGCAAAAATCGGCGGATCCATGGAGCCGCTGCCTTCCGATACGCCGGTCAACTACGTGTTCGAAAACCAAGTCGTTGGTGGCTCGATTCCCCGCGAATTCATTCCCGGTGTGGATAAGGGATTCCAGGAACAGCTCAAGAAGGGCATGCTCATCGGTGCGCCCGTGGTTAACGTGAAGTGTATCGTCAACGACGGTGCTTACCACGCGGTCGACTCCTCCGAATTGGCCTTCCGGATTGCCGCAATGGCAGCGATTCGCGAATCGTACATGGCGGCCGGTCCGATCATTCTGGAACCCATCATGAAGGTCGAAGTCACTTCGCCCGAAGAATTCCAGGGTACGGCTATGGGTCTGCTCAGCCAGCGTCGCGGTGTGATCACGAACTCCGAAACGCAAGATCGCCTCTTCACGGCGCAAGCGAACGTTCCGTTCTCGGAAATGTTCGGTTTCTCCACCGTGCTGCGTTCCGCAACGCAAGGTAAGGGCGAATTCACCATGGAATTCCTGAAGTACGAACCCGTTCCCCGGAACGTACAGGAAGAAATGATGAAGGCTTACCGCGAAAAACGCGCGGCCGAGAACAAGTAGGCCCAGTCCTCGTTATTCGTTAACAAAAAACGCGTGGTTGCTTCGGCAGCCACGCGTTTTTCATTTTTGCGGTAAACTGGGGGCGTGGAGAGCGACGCTAATATTCTTAAGCTCAAGGTTTCGTCGGAGGTTGGCGAAACGCTTTTGGAGCTTCGGCCCGGGAAGAGCGTTCTGATTGGCCGTCGTCCGGATGCGGACGTTGTGCTGGCGCGTCCTTCAGTCTCGCAGGAGCATTTGCGCATCACTTGGGATGGCAAGGAACTGCTCGTGCGCGATCTCGATTCCAAATTTGGCACTTTCCGCCTGCCCCAGGACAGTCCCTTCAAGGAATCATCTTTTCCGCCCGTTTATGCCCCCCTGGAATTAAGAATTTCTAAATCCAAGGTTGTGCTCTCGTGGTCGCTAGCGGGTGCCGAGGATGCTCCCGAACCCACCGAGGTTTTGGCGAGCACGCGTATTAAGACGATGCTCGGAGAATCGGCACCGAAGGCAGCAAAACTCGAAGTCGACGTGCCGACATTCCCCCGTTCCAGTTCCGTGGTTCCGGCTCCTGCCGTGGCGGCTCCGGCGCCTAGGCGTCGCGCGATGGCTCCCGAAATGCGGGCGCTCGCTGCTCGCTACACGTTGCTCAGTGCGGTGCTGGTGGCCTTTGTTCTGATCCTAAGCCGAATTTTTATTCTGCGTGGTTTCTTAGTTTCTGCACCGGCCATTCTGGCGGCGGGTGGGGCCTGGGACATGTTGGCGATTTGGAATCGCGCGCTGCGTTTGCACCCCAACTTTTGGGTTGGGGCCTTTGTATTGTGGATAGTTTTGCAGTCGTTCATTTGGGTGCGGGCTCGCAATGGGAAACTCCATGCGCCGGTTCTCCTGCGATGGGTCCCGCGATCGGGCGCGGCGACGGTGCGCGTTTACATTTTGTGCGCGGCGCTCGTTTGGGCTCTGGCGCTTTTTTGGCCGGGGTTGTGGGCCATGCGTTACGGTTTGCCGGCAAACGCCTTGCCGCGTGCGGCCGCACTGGACCGCGCCACTCGCGGTGATCCCACGCCCCAAATGAGTTTGGAAGATTTGCAAAATCACATTCAGGATTTAAAGACTGCGCGCACCGATTTCCCGGGCTCCAGTTTGATTTATAAGTCCCTCATCGAGTTTCAGCGCGCCCGAGTATTGAAGGAATGCTCGGGCCAAGGCGAGGCTTCTTGGGAAAATAAGAAAGTTTGTTTGGTGCTGCTCTTCGCCGTGTCCGTAGAGGCGCGCGAAGAAGCCGTTCCGGCCTTGCTCGACGACACCTCGGCCCGCGTTTCGATTCTTCTCAGCCTCGATGGCATCACGCGGGTGCTCGCCTCGGAAGGCGCCTCGGCGCCTATGATTCCTTTTTTTCTAGAGTCGCTAGAACTCGTCGGGCTGGGAGCAGAAAAGGAAGATATTCTTAAGCTGCTTTCGGAAGCGAATACGTCCACGGAAAAGACGGTTGATACGCTCAAGCAACTGCGCAACCGTATCGAGGAGAGACTCGAAGCCCGCCAGCGCGAATTGGCTTTGCCGGCCGATTTGCGGGTGCGCTTACCGGGCCCCCTGGAGTCTGGAATTTAAATTTTTGTAAAATCAAAAAGCCATCGAGAACATCGCGTCGATCGAGGGGGCAGGGCTCGTGACAGCACGGAATCTGCGTGCCGATATGCGCGACCATTGCATAAGGGCGCGTAGGGCGTAGTCTTCCTTCCACTTCATTTCCGCCGCTAGGCCGTAAGCCAAGTGGCGGTATAGCTCCACGTAAGCAATGGCAGGCTCGTTCACTTTGTCGTCGGGGAAGGCGTTGCTGGATTGAATGAAATTGAGCGCTACACCGCAGCTTAGCCAGCTGAGACCGCAGTGGAGCATGGCTTGGCTGGCGAGGGATAAGTAGGTGCGTTGCACGGAACGATCGTTCGGTAAGTTAATAGGGAAGTACGTGGCGCCCTGCAGGCGAAACAGAAAGTTCGAGCTCTTTTGCGCGACCAGTCCGCTGCCGGCGTAATCATTCGCCACTCCCATGCGCAGCACGATGGCCGTGAAGTGAGGGTCGAGCGAAAAATTGGCCGGTCCTCCTGCGGGGCTCGTAGCGTTCAATTGCGCCATGATGGAATCGAGTCCCGAGGTATGAATGGGGCGTTGATCGCGCAGGTTCACTTCGAAGTAACCGCGAATGCCCGATTCTCCACCCGAAATTGGGCCAGTTGTGCCGCGTCCCAATCCAAGTTCCCACCAGTACGAAGCGGGCGTAAAGACGTATCCGGATTCGTGCGAGAAGGGCGCGGTGCCCGTGGCCACCCCGAAGGCCCATCCGGAGAGGCGGGCTTCCTCCGAGCGGTGAAAGGGAAAGGCCACTTTTGCTTGCGCGAAGGAGCCACCATTGCGGGCACCTGCCAGGTGCATCTGGGTGGAAAGGCCCGTCTGGCCCAGCACCAGACTGGGTTCCAGAATACCGGAGTTCCGCAGGAGGTTGGGTTGGGGTGCGTAAATCTCGCGCGTTTGGGCGCTGGCTAGGCTGCCGAGTCCGAGGGTCGTAGCGAAAAAAATGAACCAAGCAAAGCGCACCCTTCGTCTATAGAACTCTCCGGGGCTTTATCCAAGGGGGCTACTGGGCCTGAATTGGTTTGGACGGGCTCATGGCCATGATTTTCTTAAGGTCGAGCGATTTCACTAGGGTGGGTGCGTAGTTGCTCAGCACGCCGCGAGAGCGATTGATGAGCACGTTAATGCCGCCATCGCCGAGCGGGCCTCCGGGAGCATCTGAAGCAACCGAGCGGTCGCCATAGAATTTATTCATGTCCATCAGGGGGTCCGTGGCGAATCCGGAGCTATCGCCCCCGCCAAATCCAGCCCCGCCACCGCCGCCGCCAGCTTGCTCGAAGCTAGCTCCGGGAAGCGGGCCGCTGGCCGCCACGGCGGCAGGACCGCCACTGCCGAAAGTCCATTCGGCGGCCGTGCCCGCGCTGTTGCCGCCGCCCGAAGGCGCCACGGCTCCGGCAGCGCCACCGCCGCCGCCATTGTTGCTGTTGCCGGCCGCAATGGCCGAGGGAGCAGCGGTGGGCAGCGTGGGAGCATCGCCCACGTTCACCGTGCCGCCGGCACCGTTACCCGCGAGCAGGGGAGTTGCGGCGTTAGCCTGGTTCGCGGCGGCCGCTTGAAGGTTGGCATCCAGCAGCGCCCGCGAGCGTTGGTTCTGTAGGTTCTGCAATTGCTTTTGCGCTTCGGCGATTTGCGCCTGTGCTTGCTGTTCGCAAATTTGCCGATCGAGATCCGCATTCTGGTTGGCGGCGTCGTTCTGCATTTTGTTGTTGTCGTTGTTGGCCTTTGCTTTCATGCCGGCACCGAGCGCGCCCACGAGCGAGTTCAATCCCGATTGCATGGCGGCGCCGCCGAGGCTTTGTCCACCCACGTAAGCTGTGCGGCCTTGATTGAACTGGTTGTTCAGCGACATGACCATGGAGTTCATGTTCTGCAGACACATATATTCGGGCGATCCACCATAATACACGGGCGAGTTGGCCGTGCCGTTCGACATTCCAAAACCGCCGTAGCTGATTTGGAATTGTTCATTTTTGCAGGCCTCACTGATGCGTGCTCGTTGGTTGACTTGCACGCCAAAACTACTGACCGTAATCGCAGCGTTCGAATTGACCGGGGCCGCTCCAGAGTGATTGCCAACAAAGGGAAGTTTGCTCAAAAAACCCGAAGATGACGATCCCGCCGCTGCTGAGTTTATGGTGTTCGGATCTTGGCCTGTGGCGACCGCAATATCGCGGTTCAGGTTATCCACCTGAGTCATGACGTTTTGCATTTGCTGTTGGCCAAGTTTGCGCTGCTTATTGCCTCCGCCCGTGATTGCGTTGGCGAGGGGACCGAGAGTGTCGGGCAAGCTATTGGCTGCATCCTGGGCGGCCTGTTGTTTTTGTTGGCCTTGGTTCTGCGCCTGTTGTCCGGCCGCATCGTTGTAGGCGCGTTGCTGTTGGGCGGCGCAATCTTGCAGGGCCATTTGCGCCTGACTCACGGCCTGTTGCTGGGCATCGATGGCCGAAGCGAATTGGGAATCAATGTTGTTGCGCGCATCGTTCAGCGCCGAGCTCGCAGCGGCACCGGAACCCACGACTGGAGTGCTAGTTGCGGTGCCCGCGCTGCTATGCACTTGGGCATAGGCGCTCGGAGCCATCACCACCGAAGCTAGAATGAACAAACGCAGGGTTTTCCCCATGCGTTCATTATGCCCGAGCGCGCCGGGGGGCCGAATTAAGTTTTGGTGAAGACGCAGTCTGCGGAACTTAAAAGACTTTTGCCCTATAGCGGTAAATCTTTCAGCAGTCCCGGCAAGAGTTGCTTGCCTAGCTCCACGCCCGGCTGATCATAAGGGTTTACGTCGAGCGCGGCCGCGCACATCGTTACCAAGTCCATGTAGAAGGCCAGGAGGGCGCCAACTCCAGTGGGCGTAAGGGCGCGCAGGTGAATTTCGTAGACGGGGCGTTGCCGAGTTTTGAGGGCCTGCAGGGTGGCGCTCGCTTCGCCATTGAGAATGTCACCCAGGCTGCGGCCTTGCGCATAATTCAGTCCCGAAAATTCCGCGGGCAAGGCGCTCATCTTCGCGCTCTGAAAACCGCCGTCGTTCCAATTTTGCACGCGCACGAATCCGTTCACCACGCACGCGGGGCCTTCCATGAGGTACTGCAGGAGCGAGTGTTGATCGGTGGCGCCCACGGCTGCGCAGGGCAGGGAGCCTTTCACCGATCCGTTGCGACTCACTTTGCCCAGGCTTTCGCCCCAGAGTTGCACAAACCAGGCCGCAAAATCTTTGAGCACGGTGGCGTAGGGCATGAGCACGTGGCCGTTGTAACCGGCCGATTCAAGTTCCGCGAGGCGCAACGCCAGGCGCGCCGATTGATCCAGAGGAATCACGCTACCGCGCAGTTGATCCTGTGCGCCCCGAAGGAGTGCGCCAATGTCCACGCCCGCAAAGGCGAGCGGTAAAAGTCCCACCGGGGTGAACACGCTAAAGCGTCCGCCCACATCGCTCGGAACGTTCAGGCTCATAAGTTTTTCGCGCTTCGCCCATTTGCGCAGATGGCCCGACTGGGGATCGGTAATGGCCACAACGTGGTCTGCCACTTTGAGCTGCTTGGCTTCGAGCCGCGCAAAGACGACCGAGGCTTGTGCCATGGTTTCGAGCGTGGCGCCCGACTTAGTGATGATCACCACGCAGGTGCGCGCCAAATCTAGCGGCGCTAGAATTTGTTCGAACTCGATGGGGTCCAAATTGTCCGCGATGTGTACGCGCCGGCGTTGCGCGAGGGGCGTGCGCCATAGCAAAGCTTGTTGAACGGCGCGTGCGCCCAGGGCCGAGCCGCCAATGCCCAGCACGAGCATGGAATCAAACTTCGCGCGCAGCTGGTTGGCGAGCGCTTGCGATTCTGCGAGGCCCTCGCTCGCTAAAATTTGTCGGCGGTATCCGGAGTGAATTGGTCCGCGCGGAGTGACGTCCGTCCATTCGGCGTGGCGGCTCTGCACATCGCTCAAGTCGGAGGTATCAGAAGGCTTGGCGTACTCGAGGGCCTCCGAAAAAAGCCCCGAGCTATCGAGTTGCAATTCCAAATTAGACACCGGGGATGTGTCCCCGTTCTAATTCGCGCGCCAGAATGATGCGCATAACTTCGTTGGTACCGGCGCCAATTTCCATCAGCTTGGCGTCGCGCATGTAGCGCTCCACGGGGTACTCCTTGGTGTAACCGTAACCACCCAAAATTTGGATGGCATCGAGCGCAGCTTTGGTGGCGTGCGGGGCGGTGAAGAGTTTGGCCGAAGTGCCCAGCATGAGGGCCTCGTTGGAGTGGGCGCCCAGGCGATCGATCGTGGCGGCGGCCTCATAGGTCAGCGAGCGACCGGCCAGGTATTCCGCAGTGGAATCGGCGAGCATTTTTTGAATCATCTGAAAATCCATCAGCGGCTTATTGAATTGCTTGCGATCCATTGCGTACTGCGTGGCGTAGGCAATGGCGGCGCGCGAGATGCCTAGGGAGATGCCCGAAATCGTCACGCGCTCCACGAGCAAATTGCGGTTCATGTGCACAATGCTGCTGGCCTCTTCGCCCACGCGGTTTGCGACTGGCACTTCGCAGTTATTGAAAATCAATTCGCAGGTGGGCGATGCGCGCATGCCCAACTTGTGGAGCTTTTTGCTCACGCTAAAGCCAGGAAAATCACGTTCCACAATAAAGGTGGTGATGTCTTTTTTGGTGGGGCCCGTTTTGGCGTACACCCAAAAGAAATTCGAGTGCGACGCGTTGGTGATCCAGAGCTTGGTTCCGTTGAGAATGTATTTGTCGCCCTTGCGCACGGCCTGGGTGCTCATGCCAAAAGCATCCGAGCCTGCGCCGGGTTCGCTCATGGCCATGGAGCCAATCCATTCACCGGAGCAGAGCCGCGGTAGGTATTTTGCTTTTTGTGCTTCGCTACCGTTCTGGCTCAGGTTGTTCACCGCCAGAATAGAGTGGGCCAGGTAAGAGAGTGCGGAGCTGGCGCAAACGGCGCCAAATTCTTCCATCACCAGGGTGGCTGCCACCACGTCGAGGCCGCTGCCGCCGTGATTAGGGTCGGCGGTGATACCCAGGAGTCCCAGAGCGCCCATCTTGCGGAGGGCTTCCAGATTGAACCCTTCGCTCTCGTCGAGCTCCGCTGCCCGAGGCTTGAGCTCCGTTTCGGCGAAGCGGCGCACGCTCTCTTTCAGGGCAAGGTGGGTATCGTTAAAAAACAGACTCATCAAGTTCCTCCGCGGCAGTTTGACCCTAGGGCATTTTGAACCTAAAAAATGAAACAATGAATTTCCAGCCCATTATCGCCCAAAATGTCGAAGAGTTAATTGGCCGCACCCCTTTGTTGCGACTCCAAGACTCACTGCGAGATATTCCTGCGGGCGAGTGGCTCCGCGCCAAGATTCCCGGCGTGGCCACGGGGACGGTCAAAAGCGAGCTGCTGGCCAAGGTAGAGTTCTTTAATCCTGGCGGCAGCGTGAAAGACCGCATTGCCCTGGCCATTGTCAATTCGGCCGAAAAATCGGGAGCACTCAAGCCGGGTGGCACCATCGTCGAAGCGACCTCCGGCAATACGGGGGCGGGCTTGGCCATCGTGGCGGCCGTGCGGGGCTACAAAACAATTTTCGTGATGCCGGACAAAATGTCGGCCGAAAAGATCAACGCCCTGCGCGCCTTCGGCGCGAAAGTGGTGGTCACTCCCACGGCGGTCGAGCCCACTCACCCCGAATACTACTGCAACGTGGCCAAGCGAATCGCCGATGAAACCCCCGGAGCCTTCCTCGCGAACCAATACTTTTCGCCGGACAATCCACGCGCCCATTACGAGACGACGGGCCCCGAAATTTGGGCCCAGTGCGAAGGCAAAATCGACGTTCTCTTTGCGGGCATCGGGACGGGGGGAACTCTCTCGGGCACGGCCAAATTTTTGAAAGAAAAAAATCCTAAAATTCGCATCGTCGCCGTCGATCCCGTAGGCAGTATTTACGCCGGAATGATTCGCGAAGGTAAGCCCAGCCCAGCAGGTTCTTACTTGGTCGAGGGAGTGGGGGAAGACATGATTCCCGGCACCATCGATCTCAAACTCATGAACGATTGTGTCACCGTGAACGACCGCGAATCCTTCGCGGCCACGCGCATGCTCGCCCAAAAAGAGGGGCTCCTGGTGGGAGGTAGCTGCGGTTCTGCTTACTACGGCGCGGTTCAGTACCTGCGTTGGGTCGAGGCCACCGAGGGCCGCACTCTGCGGGGCGTAGTTATTTTGCCGGACAGTGGCAGTCGCTACTTATCAAAAATCTTCAACCCGAACTGGTTGAACGAAAAAAACGTGGGCGCCGAGTGGGACAAACTCAGTCTGGGCGGCAAATTGCAATATTTAGATAGCGCGAAGCGCATCGAAGGAGTCGAATAACATGCCGATGTGGGGAGATACCGAAAAACGCCTAGCGGCCTTTAAGGGGCAGCGTTTCGACACGCTCGCTATTCACGGCGGGCAGCACCCTGATCCCATCACGGGTGCCGTAACGCCGCCGCTCTACGCCACGTCCACGTACGCACAAAAGTCGCCGGCTCATCCCGTGGGGGAATTTGAATATTCTCGCTCGCACAATCCCACGCGGCGCATGCTGGAAGATGCACTGGCGCTCATGGAAAGCGGCACCTACGGCTTGGCAACTTCCACGGGCATGACGGCCATCGCGCTCGTGCTGAGTTTGCTCCAACAGGGCGACGAAATTCTTTGCTGCGACGACGTCTACGGGGGCACTTATCGATTGCTTACCAAAGTAAGTCCGGCGCAGGGACTGAAGGCAAAATTTATTGACCTCACCAAGGGGCCCGAAGCACTCAAGGCCGCCGGCAGCGCCGCCACCAAAATGGTGTGGGTCGAAACTCCTACCAATCCGCTCCTCAAACTCATCGACATTCAAGCCATGGCCAAGGTGTGCCGCGAAAAGGGCTGGACCCTCGTGGTCGACAACACTTTTTTGTCGCCGATTTTTCAGCGTCCGCTCGAATTGGGTGCCGACATCGTGGTCCACTCGCTCACTAAATACGTAGGTGGGCACAGCGATTTAGTGGCGGGCGCCGTCATTTTGCGCGACACCAAAATGGCCGAGAAACTGTACTTCAATCAGAATAGTTTGGGTTACATTTGCGGGCCCTTCGAAGCGTGGCTCCTCCTGCGGAGTCTTAAAACGCTGCCCGTGCGCATGCGGGCCCACGCCGTAAATGCCATGGCGCTGGCCCAGTGGCTCGCTGCGCATCCGGCGGTGGAAAAAGTGATTTATCCTGGGCTGCCCCAGCATCCGCAGCACGCTCTGGCGAAAACTCAAATGCACGGCTTCGGCGGCATGATTAGTTTTTACGTCAAAGGCGGACTGCCGGAGGCCGAAAAGGTTCTCCAGCGAGTCAAAATCTTTACGCTCGCGGAGTCCCTCGGGGGCGTAGAGAGCCTCATTGAGCATCCGGGCCTCATGACGCACGCCAGTCTGCCGGCCGAAGTTCGCGCGGCGAACGGCATTGGTGACAACTTCATTCGGCTCAGTGTGGGGCTAGAGGATCTGCAAGATTTGCAGGCCGATCTTGCCCAGGCGCTGAAGTAAGCGGGGCTAAGTACCGATAAGAAGGCAGTCGATGCCTTCTTCCAAACACCCTCGGCAACGGGGGCAGATTCTTATCCTCATGGCTATGCTGTCGACGACGCTCATCGTCCTCTTCGGCATGGTGGTTTCGATTGGTCATTTGGTACAAGCGAAAATTAACTTACAGAACGCCGTCGACCTAGCGGCCATGACGGGGGCCTCCTGGCAGGCGCGCTATTTAAATCACATGGCGCTCGTGAACTACCGCATGCGCCAAAATTACAAATTCACCCTCTACGATTTGTACGTCACGCAATCGCGCTTCAACATGGGCTTTCGGCAGGAAGTGGCGGGGCGCTACAGCTCGGGCATGGATCCTTTCTCCCGCATTCCGAAGAGTCGCTGGGTCTTCGGAATCTGCCAGCAAATGGAAGGTTACATGCCCCAGGCCGCCATTGGTGAAACGGGCGAAGGCACCGCGCAAGGCACGGACATGTGCCAGAACGTAGACGATTCCAAGAACTACATTCCCCCGATTGTGCCGTCGCCGGTCGTGGGCACGAACCCTTTCCTCATTGCGGCCAACAATGCGATTAAGGCCCTTAGTGAACGGGCGAAGAACGTCTGCCGCGGATCAAGCGGACAGAACGACGCCTACTTCGCGTACATCATGTCGAGTCTCGAAAGTCGGCAGCGCTTCCAGATGCAGCAAATGGAAAAAGTTTTGGAAGGCTTCTCGCAGGCTTTCGCCGCCAACGGCGACGACGTGACGGGAGCAGGCGGCGAGGCTACTTCGTCCATTTACCACACCTTCTACACCAACCTCATATCGGCCAACGGTGGTGCGCAAATTCGTTACATCAACCCGGTCGAGACGCGCTCGGTGAATGCTAACTTCACTTCGCTCTTCAATGAGATGTTCGCCTCGCGCGTGCGGCCCACGCAGGAATTCACCAAGTACTTCGAAGTGCTCGAGTCGTTCTTTCGCATTTACGTCACCAACATCGGCATCGACGGCGCGGGTGGTTGTCAGTTCAGTGTGGCCCAAAAAACTTATCCCTCGGGCTCGAGCAGTCAGTTGGGCACCTTCCTCGGCATCACTCGGTCGCGGAGCTTGTCGGATCCCACTCGTCCACGGACGCCCTTTAACATTGTGTTACGTGCCGAAGTAAAACCGCGTTTGCTCTTCTGGCCCGAATCGCTCACGCCCACGCTCGTTGCGGTGAGTGCGGCTAAGCCCTTTGGTAGTCGCATCGGTCCGCCCAAGGATCAGTCCGACTACGAGGTCTCCGGGGGCGCCAGTCTCAAGCTGGGCGGGCAGAATAGCTATCCGCTCGCCAACATGGCCTTCTATCCCGGTGATATCGACGTGAACGACGGCAACTACTCTGGCGTGGGACACCGAAAAATTTTGGGCTTCCTCTACAATGCCCTGCCGAACCCGCGCAAGGGCGTGAACTTCGATCGGCCCTCGGTGGTGAATCCCCCGAACCAAAACTGCTTGGGGGGCGATCCTTCCTTTGTCTGCTTGGCGCTTTCGCCCACGCTCTACGAAGGGCTTTTTTGGTCCGTGTTTCCTTTCCCCGCCAGTCAGAGCTCCGGTGCTCCGGGCCGGGACGTTATTTTCAATCTCTTTCCCTCCGACGTCAGTCTCACCACGGCCAACGATTTGTACGCCATGCCGGATCGCATGGGTACGGGGTCGGCCGGTAGTCTGAACGATTTGTGGCACCACACCTCCGATAAGCTCGGCGATAATCGCATTTTCCAGGCCAATGATGGCTCGCCGCTCTTCTTTTCGAATCGCAAGACGAGTCTTTCGTCGTGGACACCTAGTCCCACCGAGGAAGCGCCTGGTCGCTTCGGCTACCAAATTAAATTGGCTTCCTTGGCCGAGATTTGTGACGACATTTCGACGGGCGGCGGTGTGCCATTGAGCGATGCATTATCCGGCTACTGCGGCGGAAATTCCACGTATAATAAAGTCACGCATTAGGAGAAGGGAGGCGGCACATGAGCAAAAAACCTAAAACGCCCTGGGACCAAGTGCGCCACACCTCCACGCGCACCGAGCTCCAAGCCGTGGGCGACACCTCCGCTAAGGAGTTGCTCCTCGAGGCGCAAAAGCGCGACCCCGCTTTCATCGTCATTCAGGGCGAAATGACCGGCAAGGTCTTTCGGCTCAAGCCGGGCCGCAACGTCATTGGTCGGCATCCGAATTCCGATATTGCCATTCAGCAGCGCGCCGTGAGTGGTGTGCACGCCGAAGTGCGCGTGGCCGACGCCACGGTGATTCTCGAAGATCTGCAGAGCACGAATGGCACCATTCTTAACAAGGACAAACTAGCGCGTCCGGCCGTTTTGCAGGCGAACGATCTCATCAAGATCGGTGGTTGCGTGTTCAAGTACATCGACAGCAAGCTCGACGCCTCCTTCGCCGAATCTCTCCACCAGAGCGTTATTACGGATCCGCTCACGGGCGTGTACAACAAAGGGTACTTGCTCAAAGCCATGGTGTCGGCACTCGAAATTGCCAAGGGTGGTTTTCCGCTTAGTTTAATTATGTTCGATCTCGATCACTTCAAAAAAGTGAACGACACCTATGGCCACCTCGCAGGCGACTACGTGCTCAAGGAAACCTGCAAAGTGCTCAAGGAATCTGTCATCCGCACGGAAGATATTCTCGCGCGCTACGGCGGCGAAGAGTTTACGGTCGTCATGCCCGATAGCCCGCTCGCACCGGCCGTGCGTGTGGCCGAGCGCATTCGGGCCACGCTCGAAGGGCACCGTTTCGAATTCAACGGTACGGTCATTCCGGTAACGGCTTCACTGGGGGTGGTGGTGTGGGTGCCGGCCTTCGACACGGCCGAGAAGATGATTCAGGCCGCCGACGACCTGCTCTACAAATCCAAACAGTCAGGCCGGAACAGGGTTTCAACCCCCGTTCCGGCCTAATCAATCCCATCCGCGGCCCTGACTGACCGCAACTTACTAGCGAATTATTTTTGGGCTACGCGGGTGTCGCCGCCGAAGGCCCAAACTTGCTTGGAGCCGATTTCGATAGCGTTCACGATGCGCGAGCCACGGGTAGCTTCGAAGTTCAAAGCGACCATGTGGGCTTCGTCAAAGTTAGCTACTTCGCGGGCCACTTTGGAATCCAAGTTGGACTCTTCCAAGATCGAGTCAAAAAGTTGCATGCTGAGGGCTTCATCGCTGTTGCCAGCCGAGCCGATGCGCTGGGCCTGCACGGCGCGACGCTGTTTGCGCACTTCTTCTTTTTTCACGCGAGCATCTTTTTCCAGACGCGCTACGAGTTCGGCGCGCTTGAGTTCGGTCACTTGAATGTGATGAGCGAGGGTTTTCTTTTCTTCGGCCGAGAGCTTCATGGCGAAGTCGTAGGAGCCGAGTTGAGAATCCTTGCTCAACCGGCTCGTACCCACTGCCGACGGGTCCCGGGCGCCCATGCCCAGAAGCGTCTTGAGGTCCTCAATCGTGAGGAGGGCTCTACCTTGAGCGGCAGCTTCTTGCTGCACTTGTTGGCCCAATGAAGCTCCATCCTTGGAGCCGGCCATGGCCAGGTTCGACTGAGCGAGAACAGCCACAGCTGCGATCATGACGATCGACAGTCCGTTGAAGCGAAGTTCCTTCTTCGTTTGTCCGTCCGTGAATCTCATCTCAGTCTCCTGGCTTTTAGCTCCCCGTCGTGGGGATCATCGTGCCGACTTCCTATATGCACTGATCGGGCCAAGTGGCTGAAATCTACTTTTGCATGGAAAATCATGCAGTTAACGAGAACGTTTTTTGCTGGTCACGTGTCGATCTTTTCGACGCTTTCCTGAGAACTTCGGTTGTCGAGGTTTACGTCGATTTTGGGGCAGGCTTAACTCGCTAATTTTAAGAATTATTTCTAAGTTGGGCGCAAATTGTCCGGCGCCACGTCGAACAATTGGACAGAGTGTCCACGGAAGGTATAGCCCAAGCCCTATGAGCGCACGGAAAATCCAGCTGCTCCCGCCGGAAATCATTCACCGCATCGCGGCCGGCGAAGTTGTCGATAAACCCGCCTCCATCCTCAAGGAGCTCGTCGAGAACGCGGTCGATGCGGGCGCCCGCAAACTCCAAATCACGGTCGTGGAGGGTGGTTTACGCTCGTTACAGGTCGAAGACGATGGCTGGGGTATGTCCCGCGAAGACCTCGACGCCTGCATTCAGCGTCACGCCACTAGCAAAATCTCTCAGCTCGAAGATCTCGAGGCTATTTCCTCCCTGGGTTTTCGCGGTGAGGCCCTCTCGGCCGCCGCTTCCGTAAGCCGGCTCACCATCGACACCTTCCGTGAAGGCGACGGCGCCTGGGTGCTTCAGGTCGTGGGGGGAGCCCGCCAGGACGTTCGTCCGGGCACCCGCAAGCGCGGCACTCGGGTTTTGCTGGAGGATCTCTTCTTCAACGTTCCCGCGCGGCGCAAGTTTTTGCGCAAGCCCGGTTTAGAGGCCAACGACTGTGTAGATGCGCTGGAAGCGCTCGCCCTCTCGCACCCTCAAGTGGCCTTTTCTTGGTCCATCGTAGATTCCCGCGGCGAACTCACGGCTCAGCGTGAGTTGCGCGCGAGCGATCTCGGCACGCGTCTGGAGGCCATCGAAGGCACCTTGGCCGAGCGCAAAGACATTCAACTCGATGGACTCGCTCCGGGCGTGAATCATCTCGATCTCTCGTTCTTTTTGCCTCCGGCCTCCAGCCAGACCCAAAAATCCGTCCGCCTCAGCGTTAACGGTCGGCCCATCACCGACAAGCGCTTGCCGTACGTGCTCCGCGAGGCTTTCGCCGGACTCATCGAAGTAGGTCGTTTTCCGGTCGCGCAAGTCAGCGTCGTGGTCGATCCCACACTCATCGACGTCAACATTCACCCGCAGAAAAAAGAAATCCGTTGGTCCTCGGGTTTCAACGTCGGCGGTCTCGTGTACGGCATCGTGCGCGACGCCCTCGCCGCGCGGGCCAAGGCCCCGGTCGCGCCCGAAGCTCGGGCCGAGCAAGTGGAGCTTCCCACCTTCGCAGCCTCGCAGCCGAGTTCCGCAGCGGGCCCCGCCGTTGAAACGAATCTGGAGACCACTAGTGGTGTGAGTTTCGCATCGCTGGTGCCAGCGCCAGCATTCGTTCCTTCTGCGCCTAAAGCCTTCAACGCGGCGACCGTGCAAATTGTGCAGGAGCGCATCAAACCTGCGTTCCGCTTTGCAGATCTGCGCGTCATCGGCGAAGCCTCGGCCGCTTGGATTCTCTGTGAATCTGCGGAAGGCCTCATCGTTATCGACCAGCACGCTGCGCACGAGCGCATTAACTTCGAAAAACAGTTGGCGCGCCTCAATCTGCTCCGTTCTAAGCCGCTCTTCATTCCTATTCGGCTCAAACTTCCGCTCTCTATGGATGGCTCGGAATCCACGCTCACCGCGGCACTCGAGAAGATCGGTTTCGAATTCGCCGACGCCGACACGCTCCCCAAGGGCGAAGTCGAAATCATCGCTGTGCCCGAAACCGATCGTCGCCTTGATTGGGACGATCTCGTCGAGCAAACCGTTGCCGAAATCACCGGCGCTGGCGTCACGGACCGCATCGTGGCCAACTTGCGCGTGCGCATTGCCGCATCGCTCGCCTGCCACGGCAGTGTGCGCCGTGGCCAGCGCCTAGGGAACGACGAAATCCGCGCTCTCCTCCAGGAGCTCGACACCATCGATTGGGGTGGCCTCTGTCCGCACGGCCGCCCGGTGTGGTTCCTCATGTCTACGCTCCAAATTGAATCCATGTTCCATCGCTGAGGGTTCATGGTTCAACGTCATTGGCTCTCCCATATTTCGCAGTGGTCGGGGAGTGGGTTGCTGTCGGTGCTCGGAGCTACGGGTTCCGGAAAAACTCGCACCGTCTTGGATTACGTGCGCACGCATTATGCCCAGCGCCTCCGGGAACCGCTCCTGGTGAGTGTAGACTCCATTGCCATGTACCGCGAGCTCGACATCGGCTCGGCCAAGCCCCTGGGCGCCGAGCGCAGCGATTTTGATTGGGTGGGGCTGGATTTGTTCGCCCCCTCCCAACAAGTGACCGCTTCGGATTTCATTCGCCAAGTATTGCCGACCATTGAAAATGCTCTAGCTCATCGGCGGCCCGTCATTTGTGTGGGGGGCTCGCATTTTTACGAACGGGCCCTCGTTCAGGGCATGGCGCCCGGCGAGGCTTCCGATCCCGTTTTCGTCGCTACGCTCGAAGGCGTGTCCAATGCCGAGTTGCATCGGCGCTTAAGTGCGCAGGATGCTCGCTGGGTCGAAAAAATCCACCCGAACGACCGTTACCGGCTTACGCGTTATCTCGATCTCACCGAGCGCCAGGGGCTCAGCTACGAGGCCCTCGTTCTGGGGCAGGGGCCGGCGCGTCGCTCCTGGACGGAAGTAGATTGTCTGGCCGTGGGTGAGGGCTCTGCTTCCGAGAACGTGCGCAGCGCCTTACGCTCGCGCATTCAAGCCATGCTCGAGCAAGACTGGGTGGCTGAAGTGCGCGCGCTGCTGGCGCAGTACGGCGAGGGCTCTCCGGCGCTCGAGAGTGTGGGCTACCGGCAAATTGTCGAAGGCTTGCAAAACAAATTTCCGTGGGAGCAATTAGAAGAACAAATTCTCATCGCGCACCTGCAGCTGGCCAAAAAGCAGCGCACCTGGCTGCGCGGACTGCGTAAGGGCGCCGAGTCTACAGACGTTTAACGGAAATAATTCCGGCCAGGCCTTCAAGCTCTTTGATGCACGAAGCGAGCTGCTCCTTGTTCTTCACTTCCAAATCAAAGGTGCCTACGGCCTTTTTGTCTTCGCCTACGCGGATGTTGAGCGACTTAATGTTTACGCCCTGGGTGCTAATCACGCGGGCCATGTCGTTCAGCAGGCCGGGCTCGTCCTGACACAGCACCTTGATTTTCACGTCGCGGGTCATGCGTGGGCCGCCGCTCGACCACGACACCTCGACGCTCCGGTTCTGATCCAAATTCACCGTGCGTGGGCAACCTAGTTTGTGCACCGTCACGCCGCGTCCGCGCGAGATAAATCCCACAATCTCGTCTCCCGGCAGCGGATTACAGCAGCGACCAAAGCGCACCAGAATGTCGTCGATGCCTTCGATTTTCACGTAGTGCTTACGTTCCGAGCTGTTGAACTGCTGTTTGGCTTTCGTCAGAATGTTCGACAGGAACGAAAGCTGAGTAGGCGGCGTGGCCGGACTCGTTTCGACCGGTTTCTTGTCCGGAAAAAGCTTATCCAGAATTTTATCCGGATGAGCCTTGCCGTAGCCCACCGAAATAAACATTTCTTCAATGCCCGCGAAGGAGAGCTGACTCATCAGGGCCGGCACGTCCTTTTGTTTTTCAAATTTCGATAGGGACTGGCCGTAGCGGCGGAATTCCTTGTCGAGCATTTCGTAGCCCAGGTCGCGCGCGCGCACACGCTCTTCCGATCGGATCACCTGACTAATTTTGGACCGGGCGCGACCCGTCTTCACGATTTTCAGCCAGTCCTTGCTGGGCTTCTGGGTGGCCGAAGTCACAATTTCAATGGTATCGCCCGAGCGCAACTTATGTTTGAGCGACACCATGCGCCCGTTCACTTTGGCGCCGGTGCAGCGGTGGCCCACGTCGGTGTGAATCGAATAGGCAAAATCAAGGGGCGTTGCACCCACCGGCAGTTCCCGAATTTCACCCTTCGGAGTGAAGACGTAAATGTCCCCAGCAAAGAGATCGAGTTTAACGGACTCCAAAAACTCCGTTGGATTGTCGAGCGTCTCCTGCGCTTCCACCAATTGGCGGAGCCACTGGAACTTCGACAAATCCTTCTGGCTGAGTTTGCCCTCTTTGTATTCCCAGTGTGCGGCGATGCCCGCCTCTGCGATGCGATGCATGTCCTCGGTGCGAATCTGAATTTCGAGACGTTCGCCGAAGGGACCAATCACCGTCGTGTGCAGCGACTGGTACATGTTGTTCTTCGGCATCGCGATGTAATCTTTAAAGCGACCCGGCACGGGCTTGAAGAACGAGTGCACAATGCCCAGCGCCTCGTAACATTCGGCCACGGTGTTCGTGACGATGCGAAAGGCCACCAGATCGTGCACTTCCTCAAAGCTCATGCCCCGCGTATCCATCTTTTTGTAGATGGAATAAAAGTGCTTGGCGCGGCCCGAAATTTTCACTTTCACGCCATATTCGGCGAGCTTATCGGTCAGAATTTTAATCAGCTTGTCGATGTACTGATCGCGCTCGGTTTTCTTCTTGGCCACCAAGCGGGCGAGTTTGTAATAAACTTCGGGGTGCAAATAGCGCAGGCACAGGTCCTCAAGCTCCATCTTGAGCCACGAAATCCCCAGCCGGTTTGCCAGTGGGGCGTAGATCTCAATGGTCTCCTGCGCAATTTCAACCTGCTTCTTCGGCGTCATGTACTCGAGCGTGCGCATATTGTGCGTGCGATCGGCAAGTTTCACGATGATCACCCGCAAGTCCTTGGCCATGGCCAAAATCATTTTGCGGAAGTTCTCGGCCTGCTTTTCGTGGCTCGATTTAAAACTAATGGCCGAAATCTTAGTAACGCCGTCCACCAGCTGTGCCACTTCGGGGCCAAAGGCTTCCTGAACATCCTGAACGGTGGTGGCTGTATCCTCCACGGTGTCGTGCAGAAGTCCCGTAACGATGGTGGCAATGTCCATGCGCATGCGGGCCAAAATCATGGCCACCTGCAGGGGATGGATGATGTACGGCTCTCCCGATTTTCTTACCTGTCCCTCGTGGAGAGACACGGCCAAATCGTGGGCCCGTTGAACCTTAGCTAAATCGGCGTCGGGATAGTAAGCGGCAATCGCCGCCTTCAGGGACTCAATAGTGGGTAAAGGCTCATCCTTCATAGACCGAGGCGCTTACGGATGATTGATTCAATCTCGAGAGCGGCGCGGTCGAGGCGGTCATTGAGAACTTGAAAGTCAAAGGCCTCGGCCTGAGCAATTTCCTTGCGGGCATTCTCTAGGCGCTTACGAATTTCCTGATCGTTTTCGGTGCCCCGCTTGCGGAGCCGAGTTTCCAAAATATCGAAATCGGGAGGAGTCACAAAGATTAACAGGGCGTCCGGAATGGCATTTTTAATATTGCGCGCGCCCTGCACGTCGATGGCCAGAAACACGATTTCACCGCGTTCCTTGCCCTCTTTGATCGAGGCCTTCGTCGTGCCGTAACGGTAACCGTGAACGTGGGCCCATTCGGCAAAGGCGTTGTCCTTAACGAGCTTCTCAAATTCAGCGTCCGAAATGAAGTGATAATCCTGGCCCTGAATTTCAGTTTTCCGTGGAGGCCGGGTCGTAACGCTGATCGAACGGCGAGCATTTTCGAAGCGACTAATGAGCTCGTTAGCCAGGGTGGTTTTTCCTCCCCCGCTGGGAGCCGAAAGTACTACGAGTAAGCCTTCTCGCGCCGCCATTCGAAGAGAATAGCACAAATCAGGATTCTGTCCCCTGACCTTCCAGCCTTTCGTTAAGAGTTTCCCGGGCCACTGCCGAGAGCACTAAAAACGAGGAATCCAGATAAACCACGCTCTTCACTTTACGGCCCTTGGAGGCATCAATAACGCGATGCATTTTCTCTAGTTCCGTGCAGTGCTTCCGCACGGGGTCGGAATCAAAGGCCACGATGGCGACAATTTTGTCTTTGGGCACCACGTTGCCGAAACCAACATCGAGCATAGGCATTTTGGACTTCGTGCTCATCTTGGATGTCGTCTAGCACACGTTGGCGCTCTGCTCCTTCATCCGGTCCAATTCCAATTTGGCGTCGATAACCGTTTCGGCCAAATCCGCATCTTGAATCTTGTTCCCCAGAGTGGTCCATTCCCGGTGGAGCTCCTGCAGAATGAACTCCAGTTTCTTTCCGCACGATTTGGGCGGTGGATTGCGGAGCAATTTCCGGGCGGCCTCGGCATGAATACGAATCCGGGCTATCTCCTCGGCCACATCGCGGCGTTCTGCTGTCATCAGGAATTCCTGTAACAGGCGTTGCTCCGCCACTTCGGGCACGTGGAGCTCTTCGGCGAGCTTGGCCAGCTTCTCGCGGGTCGCCTTTTCATTCTTCTCGCGGATGCGGGGAAGAGCGGTCTCAATGCTGCCCAGTAAATGAAGCAGCTTTTCATTAGCTGCCACCAGAATTTGGGTGAGTTTGGCGCCCTCTTCCTGCCGGGCCTCCAATAAATCGGCCGTTACGCGCTCCCAGAGGGGCCGTAGAGCGTCGTCGGGAACTTCCGTATCCTTGCGCTCGGTCCACCAAAGATCGGGGAATCTAGCCAGGACCAGCGCCTTTACGGAGCGGGACAATCCGCCGCGCTCGCTAGCTTCTAAAACTTCCTGCATTTTGTGAAAGAGGCGCTGAGCCTGCGAGGCTTCGGAGCTCTCTTCGTTGGGAGTTTCAATCGAACACTCAACGGCTCCACGCACCAAGCGTTCCTGAATATAGGCGCGCGCCTCAAGCTCGAATTTCTGCAAATTCCGCGGCGCCCGCCATTTCATTTCAAAGTAGCGGTGGTTCACCGACTTTAAATGAAAGCGATACTTTGTTCCACCAATCTCACCGTCAATGCAGGCGTAGCCCGTCATCGAAGTGAGCGCCGTCTTTCCCGTCGTTTTCTCAGCCGACATGTTTGGCATCAATGAAGCGGAACTTTTTGTAACGAGCTTCCATGCGCTTCTCGGGCTTCATCGCCAACAAACGCTTGAAGTGCCAGTTCACGCGATCCAACAGCATCTTCGTCGTAAAATCGGGATTCACGTGTGCGCCTTCGCCTTCCTCGGGAATCACTTCATCGCAAATTCCCAAGTCGAAGGTCTCGCGCGCCGTCATCTTGAGTGCCGCTGCGGCTTGTTTCGATTCCGCAGCGCTGCCCCAAAGAATCGCCGCGCAACTCTCGGGACTAATCACCGAGTAAACAGAATTTTCTAACATCATCAGAGTGTCAGCCACGCCAATGGCGAGTGCGCCTCCCGAGCCACCCTCACCAATGACTGCGCCCACGGTGGGCACTTTCACTTCGAGCATTTTCAAAATGCTGCTCGCAATCGCTTCCGACTGTCCGCGTTCCTCCGCGCCAATTCCGGGAAAAGCTCCCGGCGTATCAATGAGAGTCAGAATCGGACGATTGAATCGCTCCGCAAGTTCCATCATGCGCACGGTCTTGCGATAACCTTCGGGGCGCGCCATGCCGAAGTTGCGCTCAATTTTTTGTTTCGTGTTGCGGCCCTTCTCGTGCGCGAGAAAGAAAACTTTCAGTCCCGCTTCATTCTCAGAATTGCGCAGAATGCCTGCGCCCGAGATGAGTGCCGAGTCATCGGCGAAGGTGCGGTCACCTTTGAATTCTTCAAATTCACTGAAGAGCTTGTGCAAATAATCAATCGCGTGGGGCCGTTGCGGATGGCGACTTTTCTCTACGACGCTCCAGGCTTTTTTGATTCTCTCCGAGGAGGGAGCCACCTCGTAGCTGGTGGTTTCGGTGCTTGCGCTCTCAGTATCCGTCTTTAGATTCATCTTTCCGTGGTATCGGACGACTTCACATCTGACAAATCGGGCAGAATTTTAGAAAATCGAAGAATCTAAAAATTCGGAGCGACTTTTTTTAAAAATCACCCATCTTAAAAATCAATGAGTTACGATCAATTTGGAGCTTGCTTTTAGGCTTCGGCAAAAAAAAATGAAGAAAATGCATTTTGTTGTTTTTCACCTGTTGACAGGACCTCGAACAATCCGTAGATCAGCCGAACTCCTGAAGTTGTTCTTTGAAAACTAAATAGTAGGTAAACGACTGTCCCGTTAATCTTTCCTGATGGAATTGATTAGCGAACGTACAAAATAAAAGTAATTCATAAACAAGCCAGTTAAATGGTTCGTCTATGGTTTAGGATTTAAACTTTTTTGAAGAGTTTGATCCTGGCTCAGAACGAACGCTGGCGGCGTGCCTAACACATGCAAGTCGAGCGAGAAAGTAGCAATACGAGTAAAGCGGCGGACGGGTGAGTAACGCGTAGGTAATCTACCTAGTATTGGGGGACAACAGCTCGAAAGGGCTGCTAATACCGCATACGAAGTCGGGTCGATGGATCCGCCTTGAAAGGGGGCTCTCGCAAGAGGCTTTCGATACTAGATGAGCCTGCGTCCCATTAGCTAGTTGGTAAGGTAACGGCTTACCAAGGCGACGATGGGTAGCTGGTCTGAGAGGACGACCAGCCACACTGGAACTGACACACGGTCCAGACTCCTACGGGAGGCAGCAGTGGGGAATATTGCGCAATGGAGGAAACTCTGACGCAGCGACGCCGCGTGGGTGATGAAGGCCTTCGGGTTGTAAAGCTCTGTCGGCTGGGAAAAAGGTGATTGTACTAATAATGCAATTGCTTGATGGTACCAGCAAAGGAAGCACCGGCTAACTCTGTGCCAGCAGCCGCGGTAATACAGAGGGTGCAAGCGTTGTTCGGAATTACTGGGCGTAAAGGGCGTGTAGGCGGCTTAGCAAGTCAGATGTGAAAGCCCGGGGCTTAACTCCGGAAGTGCATTTGAAACTGCTAGGCTAGAGTGATGTAGAGGTTGGTGGAATTCCCAGTGTAGAGGTGAAATTCGTAGATATTGGGAGGAACACCGGTGGCGAAGGCGGCCAACTGGGCATTAACTGACGCTGAGGCGCGAAAGCGTGGGGATCAAACAGGATTAGATACCCTGGTAGTCCACGCTGTAAACGATGGATACTCGATGTGGCTGGTATTGACCCCGGCTGTGTCCAAGTTAACACGATAAGTATCCCGCCTGGGGAGTACGGTCGCAAGATTAAAACTCAAAGGAATTGACGGGGGCCCGCACAAGCGGTGGATTATGTGGTTTAATTCGAAGCAACGCGAAAAACCTTACCTAGCCTTGACATGCCTCTGAATAGTCCTGGAAACAGGCTAGACCCGCAAGGGACGGAGGACACAAGTGCTGCATGGCTGTCGTCAGCTCGTGTCGTGAGATGTTTGGTTAAGTCCAGCAACGAGCGCAACCCTTGTTCTTAGTTGCCATCATTAAGTTGGGCACTCTAGGGAGACTGCCGATGTTAAATCGGAGGAAGGTGGGGATGACGTCAAGTCCTCATGGCCTTTACGGCTAGGGCTACACACGTAATACAATGGGCGGTACAAAGAGCTGCGAACCCGCGAGGGGGAGCCAACCTCAAAAAACCGTCCTTAGTTCGGATTGGAGTCTGCAACTCGACTCCATGAAGTTGGAATCGCTAGTAATCACGGATCAGCATGCCGTGGTGAATACGTTCCCGGGCCTTGTACACACCGCCCGTCACACCACGAAAGTTGGTTTCACCAGAAGTCAGTGCGCTAACCGCAAGGAAGCAGCTGCCCAAGGTGAGGTCGATGATTGGGGTGAAGTCGTAACAAGGTAGCCGTACGGGAACGTGCGGCTGGATCACCTCCTTTCTAATGGATTTTGAAGTTTCTTCGGAAACTTCCAGTTCATGGTCAGTAGTTGAATAACGAAAGTTATCCAGCTCAATATGGACAGCGAACCTACTATTTAGCTTTGAAAGCGCAACGAGTGCTTCCAAGGGGCCTTTAAAAGAATTCGGGCCTATAGCTCAGTTGGTTAGAGCGCGTCCCTGATAAGGACGAGGTCAGAAGTTCAAATCTTCTTAGGCCCACCAAATTGGAATCACGTTGTTTTGTTCTTTGAAAATCTAGCAGTTTTAGTAAGTAAGCATGCAAATGCACATAATGAGTTAATTTTGTCAGTCTTATTCGTAATGCTGACAAACTCAGGCATTTAGCGATATTTTAAGCGAAATTTGTCAAGCTACTAAGGGTATACGAAGGATGCCTTGGCACTGAGAGGCGATGAAGGACGTAGCAATCTGCGAGAAGTTACGGGGAGCTGATAAGCAAGCATTGATCCGTAGATGTCCGAATGGGGCAACCCACTCCTTATTAGGAGTATCATTCACTGAATCCATAGGTGAATGAAGCAAACCGAGGGAACTGAAACATCTAAGTACCTCGAGGAAAATAAATCATAAGAGATTCTCTAAGTAGTGGCGAGCGAAAGGGGAATAGCCCAAACCTCAAGAGGAAACTTTTGGGGGGTTGTAGGGCCTGGTTGGTTTAAAACCGCAGAGTTACAAACGTTTTTGTTAGGTGAATTTTCTGGAAAGCAGAACCACAGAAGGTGATAGTCCTGTAACCGAAAACAAAAATGCTCTGACCAGGTACCTGAGTACTTCGGGACACGTGAAATCCTGAAGGAATCTGGGAGGACCATCTTCCAAGGCTAAATACTACTCAGTGACCGATAGTGAACTAGTACTGTGAAGGAAAGGTGAAAAGAACCCCGATGAGGGGAGTGAAATAGATTCTGAAATCGTATACCTACAAGCAGTCGAAGGACTATGGCCCTCGGGCAAAGTCTGACGGCGTGCCTCTTGCATAATGAGCCGGCGAGTTATATTTGGCAGCAAGGTTAAGTTATTTGAACGAAGCCGTAGCGAAAGCGAGTCTGAATAGGGCGAATAAGTTGCCAGGTATAGACCCGAAACCTAGTGATCTACCCATGGTCAGAGTGAAGCAAGTGTAACAACTTGTGGAGGCTCGAACCGGTGAGAGTTGAAAATCTTTCGGATGAACTGTGGGTAGGGGTGAAAGGCTAATCAAACTAGGAAATAGCTGGTTCTCCTCGAAACATATTTAGGTATGGCCCGAGGAAATTAAGTTTAGGAGGTAGAGCACTGAATGGGCTAGGGGTCTTACCGGATTACCAAACCCAATCAAACTCCGAATTCCTAAACTCGTACCCTCGGAGACAGACGGCGGGAGATAAGTTCCGTCGTCGAGAGGGAAAGAGCCCGGATCGTCAGCTAAGGTCCCAAAATCAATACTAAGTGGTAAACGATGTGGATTTACTTAGACAGCCAGGAGGTTGGCTTAGAAGCAGCCATCCTTTAAAGAAAGCGTAATAGCTCACTGGTCAAGTGAATCTGCGCGGAAATCGTAACGGGGCTCAAGTATTGTACCGAAGCTACGGGTTCCACCTCGAGTGGAGCGGTAGAGGAGCATTCTGTCGTAGGCCGAAGCGCGATCGAGAGAACGCGTGGACGAAACAGAAGAGATTATGCCGGCATGAGTAGCGACAAAACGAGTGAAAAACTCGTTCGCCGTAAGTCTAAGGGTTCCTGGGGAAGGTTCATCCGCCCAGGGTTAGTCGAATCCTAAGTTGAGGCCGAAAGGCGTAGACGATGGAAATCAGGTTAATATTCCTGAACTTGTACATAAGCGTTATCACCGAAGGGGGGACGCAATAGAGTAAGTGGGACTCCTGTTGGATATGGAGTTGAATCTGTGTAGGAGGATCAGTAGGTAAATCCGCTGGTCACTCTCTGAGACAGAGGACGAGGAGCCTAGCTCCTAAAGTCACTGACCTCATGTTGCCGAGAAAAGCCTCGTAGGGAGTTTATGTATAATTCGTACCGCAAACCGACACAGGTAGACGGGGAGAATATCCTAAGGCGCTTGAGAGAACTATGGTTAAGGAACTCTGCAAGCTAGCACCGTAACTTCGGAAGAAGGTGTGCCCAAAATTGTTAGTGTCTTCGCGACACGAAGCCGTATTGGGTCGCAGTGAAATGGGGGTAGCGACTGTTTAACAAAAACACAGGTCTCTGCTAAGTCAAGACGACGATGTATAGGGGCTGACGCCTGCCCGGTGCCGGAAGGTTAAAAGGAGCTGTTAGCGTAAGCAAAGCGGTGAATTGAAGCCCCGGTAAACGGCGGCCGTAACTATAACGGTCCTAAGGTAGCGAAATTCCTTGTCGGGTAAGTTCCGACCTGCACGAAGGGCGTAACGACTTCCCCACTGTCTCAACCATGGACTCAGCGAAGTTGAATTAACTGTGCAAATGCAGCTTACCCGCGGCAAGACGGAAAGACCCCGTGCACCTTTACTATAGCTTCACATTGACATCGGCTGCCCGATGTGTAGGATAGGTGGGAGACTTTGAAGCGGTGTCGCTAGGCATCGTGGAGTCAACGTTG
>JAFEAR010000197.1 GCA_018266335.1 Bdellovibrionales bacterium | reverse complement strand
GCCCACCATACGGCCGTCGGCGACGAGATAGTCGTGCCAGGTGACGGTCGAACCCGAGACCGTCTTCTCGCTCATCGTGCCGCTGATCGGATCGTTCAGGTAATAGGTCGTGCCGCCGGAGCAGGATGTGCCGGTGCACTGCTTGATGCGCTGGTGATCGCTGTCATAGGTGAAGGCGATGACCGTCGTGCCCTGGGTGATTGAGGCGACCATGTTGAATGACGACCAGGTGACGGCTGTCGCCGGACTGCCGCAGCTTCCGCCCGAGGCGGCATAGACGCAGGTCAGGTTGCCGTTGGAATCGTAGCCATAGGTCGGGTTGGTGACGCCGCTGACCGTGCCGGTGATCGAGGACACGGCATGCGGCCGCACCGAACTCGCGCCGGAGGCGGGATAGCTGTAGGTCCCGACATCGGACTTCGAGGTGATGTTGCCGATGTTGTCATAGCCGACGGTCTTGGAGGTGATTCCGCCGCCGGTGGAGGTGCACAGGCTCGGCGTGGTCGAGGCCGTGGCGGAGTTCGTCAGCCGGTTCAGGCTGGGATCGTAGCAAAATTTCTCGTAGACCCCGACATGGTCGTCCGACCGGTAGGTCAGGTTGCCGATGGTGTCGAAGGTGTAGTCGAAGGCCGCGACCGCATCCGCCGTTCCGGCCCGGATGTTGGTCAGGAGGCCGGTGTTGGCATCGAAGGTCTCCGTCGTCGTGAAGGCGCCATTGCCGGCGGTCTGGGTCAGCAGGTGCAGCTCGGCATCGCGGGTGCCCGCGGTCCACAGGACGTGGCCGTCCGCGGTCGTCGTGCAGGTGTGGCTGCCGCCATTGTCGGTGATGCGGCAGGTGTAGCCATAGGCGTTGTAGAGCCGCTTGGTCGTGAGCCCGGAGGGATCGGCGACCGTGTCGACCTGCCCGTTCGTGGTGTTGTAGGCGGTCGTGTAGACGTAGCTGGCGGAATCTACCGTGATCGTCGAAGTCGACGGCCGGCCGGTCGAATCGTAGGTAAAGGCCTTGGTCGTCGTCGCCGAGGCGCAAGTGGGGTTGCTGGACGACGAGGTGCAGGTCGTTACCAGCTGGCCGACATTATGGCTGCCGCTCGAGGTGCCATAGACCCAGTCCGACACCAGGCCGGCCTCCGAGCGCTCCGTTACCCGGCCGAGCAGGTCGTAGGTCAGCGTCGCGGTCTGGCTTTTGGCGTCCGTCTGGCTCTTGAGCTCTCCCAGCACGTCATAGACATAGGTCCAGTGGCCCATGTCGGGATCGGTACTGTCGGTCTTGTTGCCGCGCGCGTCGTAGACATTTGTGATGGCGTTGCTCGATGTATCGGTGACCTTCAAGAGGTCATCGAATGCATCGTAGGAATAGGTCGTCGTCGTCGTGATCGCGGTTGGCTCGCAGGTCGAGCTTGCGACGCCCGTCCCCTGCTTGACCGTCGCCTTCAGGCCCTGCGCGTTGGCGATGGTCGACGTCGTCTGGCTGAGGTTGTTGGTAACAGCGGTTTCGAGACCGTTGTAGCAGAAGTTCGTATGGCTCGAATCGGGGAAGGTCGCTTGGATCACGCGTGCCAGGTCGTCGTAGGTGTAGGTCGTCCACTTGGCGGTTCCGCCACTGACGAAGTAGGGCCGGCTGGTCTGGTAGACCCGGCCTTGGGCGTCATAGACCGTCGCGGTGCGGATCGTGCTGCCGTTGTACCCCTGCATGTCCTGCGCAATGACGCGGCCCAAGGCGTCGTAATACACGGTCGCGATAGGCCCGATCTGGGTCGTTCCATCCGAGGCGAAGGCCTCGACCTGCCTGAGGAATGCTCCATAGGTCGGGCAGGTCGCCGAGCCGCCGTTCACGCCCGAGCAGTAAGCATAGGTGGTGCTCGTCTTGGTCCCGTCCGGCCGTGTCTCCAGCGTCGCACGGCCAAAACTGTCATAGCTCCAGCTCGTCGCCAGGCCGTTGGGGCCGGCGTGGCTGCCAGGCACGCCGAAGGCCTGGCTCGATGCGGAGGTGTAGTTCCAAGTCTCGCATTGGCTGAGCGCGTTGCATGACTTGGTGAGGAACTCGCCGGCGGTCGGCTGCAGCGTGGTCGCGCCGTCTGTCGTGGCATAGCTCGCCGTCGAGGTGCGCGACGCGATCGAATAGATGTCGCCGGTCGTGCAGCCCGCACCGCTGACGGCTGTCTGAGATTTGTGACCGAAGCTGTCGAGCGTGTAGTCCGTCTGCAGCTTGTACTGGCAGGAGGACGGCTCGACGATTTCCTGGTTGAGGATTCCCGACGTCGAATCATGTCCAAAGGTCGAATGGCGCGTGATATCGGACGTGCCGACGACGCTCTCGACGTTGGTGCCGGTCAGTTCGGCGATGTACCAATGCGTCGTATCGACCGTGTAGGTATTGGTGATGGTCTTTGAGGAACCGTCCGACACAGATGCGGCGATCTGCGTGGTATTGCCATAGCAGGTTGTCGAGCTGTCGCAGTCGTAAGTGTATGTCGTGGTGGTCGTCGGGAGCGTCGCGCCATTGAGGTCATGCCCGCTGGCCACTGTTTGATGCACGCCAACGAAATATCGGCCGCTCCCAAGCGCGACGTTTTCGAGTGTGTAGGTCTTCGAACTAAGCGTCGTACTGCCATGAACGACCGTAGACGATGAGAGCTGACCGATATAGGGGAAGTCGGTTCGGTAGTTTGTCGTATAGACCGTTCCGTCCTGCAGATTGGTCTCGACGATCTGTGAAAACCCAAGTTCGCCGCGCCCCGACACGTCATTCTTGAACCCACTGTAGGCGTATGTCCGCGCTACGGTACCGCCGACGGCGTTTCCGATATCGACACGGGAGACGACATAGCGGGCATCGATGATGTCCTGCGTTGGATAGCTTGCGCCGGTGCCCTTGGTGTAGATCGTTCCGTGATTGAGCCGGTCATAGGTGACAGTCGTCGATTGACCGAGGCCATTGGAGATCGCCGTTATGAGTTCCGGCGTATAGCCAAAGGTGAAAACATGATCGCCTGTACCGGATGACGATATCCAGAGGTCGTCAGCGCCGTCATTGTTCCAATCGGCACCGAAACCCCTGGAAGAATATGTGCTGTAAGACGCGGTCGTCGCCGACACAAAGCCAGAGCCGGTCGATAGATAGATCGTCGCTGTCAATGAAGTCGCCGGCAAAACGGCCAAATCTGCTTTGCCGTCGCCGTTCCAATCGCCCACCACGTAGTAGGCGTTGCCGTCCCACGATGTTGGGACCGAGAAGGAGGTCGCAACTAGACCTGTTCCGGTCGACAAATAGAGCGTCCCGCCTCCGGTCGAGCTTACTACAGAAAGAATGTCCTGCTTGCCGTCACCGTTGAAGTCTCCAAACGTAAGAACCGAACCGCTTAACGTGGTCGTGACCTGCGACGTCGCCGGAGAGCAGGAATAATCGATTATAGCCGAACCGTCGTTTTGCACGATATCGTCGCAGCCATCACCATCGAGATCGGCGACGTAAATCGCCGACGAGTCGACTATGTCCGGATAGGTCGCGCCATCCGTGAATGTGCCCGTCCCATCGCCAATGGACGCTTTGTAGACAGGCCCGGTCGAGCCTACGAGACCGTCGATCCTGCTGTCCCCATTCAGGTCGCCAATCGCGCCGAGCACACCGGTCAGTCCGCCCAGCTTTCCAATGCTGTTAAAAGAACCCGAACCACCGTTTAGAAGCATCGAATGAGGATTGGTGGCTATATATCCACCACTCTTCCAAAGCGGCAGAGCAATATCTAGCCGTCCATCACCGTCAATATCGACGACTGCGGTCGCATCCAAACACGCATCACCGCTGTACGTGGAGCCTGTCACCGCCAATTTTGTCGTCATTGTGTAGCTACCGGACGCAAATGTCGAAGACGAGTTCCCCAGGTAGAGCGTTCCACCGCTCGGGCAGTATGAGAAATTCGTTCCGTCGTAGCTCGAATCCACGATTACGTCCGTGAGGCCATCACCGTTGAAATCGCCCGACAGAAGCGGCAGGAAGTTGCTGGAAATCCCCGGAGTGGACGAACTCGACGAAAGAGTGCCTGTCCCACCTTGCCACGTGAATTGGGTCGGCGCGAGACAAGTCCCGCTGCCGTCGCAAAGCTGTACCTCCGTCAGACGTGAGTGTGTCGTGGTCGTGCCGGCGCGATAGGTAAGCTGGTAGTCCCAGATCAGCGTAGCGCCGTGATAGGTCTTGATGTGTGACAGCAGCACGGTCGTCTGATGCAGCGAACCGGCCTGATAGGTTGGCGTGATGTCCGAACGGGTAGTGTATGTGAACTTGACCGAATTGTAGGGACTGACGCTCGCGCTCGCATTGCCGGTGTAGTCGATCTCGGTCGGATAGATCTGCCCGTTGGTCGTGTCGTTGGTGTAGGTGACTGTGAAATAGTTGCCCTTCGTGTCCATCATCTTGTTGACGGCCCACAAACGCGCCGTGGTCTTGCCGACGGCGAGCGAGCGGGAATCGGTGGTATTGCCAAACTCGAAAGTCAGACCCGACTTGGTATGGACCTCGAACCACGCCGGCCCGTTGCCGGCGGTGCCGTGCGCGATGACGCGCTCGAAGTTCTCGACCTCGGTGCGATATTCGCTGCCGTCGGCGCCATAGGTGCCGCTGATGAGCATGAGGTGCTGACCATCAAGGCAAAAGCGGTCGTTTGAATCGAAGTTGACGCTGCCGTGGACACTGTCCTGGGCGGTGGTCCGGGGGCAGCGGCTGACGCTGGGAAGGCCATTCAAGACCCAGCCGAAACCCTCAGGTCCGTCACCGCTTTGGCTCGAATAGACGAGCGACAGCGATGGGGCGACGTTCGCTGTTCCAGGCGGCGCCTCGATGGGGATCGAATAGGTCGCAGCGCCGGACGTGCCAACGCTGAACGAGCCGGGCACCGACATCTGCGGTGGGGCATCAGCTCGCGCCCCTAGACCAGATATGCCGAGCGCAATGGCCGCAGCTACGACAAGCAGATGGCTTCGCCTGAAGCCGCGTTCGGCAGCGCGCATACTTCCCCCAACCCAACACTGTTTCGACACATGCCGCTGAGATAGCTCTCCCTGCGGCAAGGACAACAGCGCATCGAACGCATGCGCGCCTTCGGCAAACGAAGCTTGAGTGGCTTTCGTGACAAGCTCAACGGGCGATCAAAAACTTGCTGTTGATAAGTGATCGCGCTGCTATGAAATAGGCGTCGTCAGGTTCGCGCTGAGTGTGATTCGATCATCGCGAGTCTCAACGGCCTGTTGCGTAAGTTGGAAAGACGTCACCGGAAATCACAGTACGCCTTGAGACACCATGCGAGACCGGCAGGCTCTGTGTCGATAGTTCGACGCCACGTCCGATGCTACTGGCCAACTGTCATCGCTTGCGCGACGACCCACAGCCTTGAGGCCTTATTCAATGTTGTTCGCTGGGCGCCTCCGAGGGCCCAAGGGTCAACTGGCAAAATGGACTTGGCGGTCGCTTCAGCTAGGGCTACTAGAGGCATTCAGTCTCTCAACTTCAACATCTCGCTTCGCCAGAACGCTATCTCTCGCTCAAGTGCCGCGCCCAGGTTCTCGAAGTGCTCTGCTTCAAGACTTCCCGACGGCCAGCGCGCTTTTTCTCTTCGGCACCAAGAAACGGTATCCTCTAGACCGCGAATTGTAGAGCCGAACATTTCTCGTACCCGCTTACGCTCCTCTGGCGTACGGGGTTCGTCCGCCGATATATGTTCGCTTTCCTCAAATGCCCCCATCTTCATACCAAGGCAGTATAGCATGCGGGGTGGCCTCCCGACCTCACTGGCGACTGAACGGAAACCGGTACCACCGTTGTTTCTCCTGATTGCACTCCTGATGAAGCGCATTGGCGCGGTCGATATCTTCCGTATTGGGGCCATGACTTTGAACGTATGAGGATAACCTCGACGCTGTCCAAAGCGTGCTCGCGAGTGCGAGGAAGCACACCGCGGTTGCCCGGGCCGCCCCTGGGATCGTCACACGATGCAGGACTAGCATCGCTATGGTGCCGCCGAGGGTGATGACGAGCCCCACACTCACACCCCACAAAATCCATATGAGATGGCGCAATGCTTCTCGTGTCTCTGTGCGACGTTCCCTGAGCGCTCCCAACTCCTTTGCACCCTGTGCGGCAAGATCAGGCTTCCACGACGCCGCGCTCGCCCAGGCGATGTAGAAGGCACTCTGGTGCTTACGATCCACCGCGGCAGCAAACCGAATGCATCGGGCCGATGCGTATGCCAAAATTATCGTCGTCGGGATGAATAGTCCAAAGAACCAAATCACGTTCCATGGCCCAACCGTTCGAAGCAAGGATTCGAACATGTCAGACACAGGTACTAGCGAGAAGGCGACGCCCGCCGCAAGAAGCGGTGGCACAAACCAAAACGGCCAGCGGGCGCGCGATGCTGGCGCCCTAGCCCAGGCGAGAGCACTCTCCATTCCTATCGTTGGCGCGATCTCCGCCGGCGCAGGGCGCGGCGGCAAATCCGGCGGCAATGATGGTTGAACAATACCCGGTTCGCTCATGCAATGAGCCCAGACCGGCTCGGGCGCACTCCGCGTACGGAACAGATGCACGTCGTCAATTCAACTGAGAACCGCACGACGAACAGGGTAAACGGCTTGGACATAGCGCCCCCAATACGCTCTAACCGACCGTCGTATATCACAATATAGATGGCACCACATCTCGCAATTCATCAGTGATCGAATGGCATTCTGAGAAGGCCGGTGAGCAAAAACAACATCTTTACCGAGGCCTGATGGTCGGGCACAGGCAATAAGAACGCCATGCATTCCCAGCTGGCACGCGAAATACTTGCGAGATGCGGTTACCGATATCGTTGGCAGTTCTTGCAGGTGGCACCTCGTCTACAATAAGCTGTTTGAGTTGTGCCCGTACGAGTACCACCTCACTTGGGGCATCCCACTCATGAAACTGCTACTCCGCCGGGGCGAACGCTCAACGACGTTCGGTAACCCCGTATACATTCTCGAAGTGCGAGCTGACTTATCCTCGGAGGAAAGAGCCGGAATCGACAAGTACAAATTTGGAAAATCACTTTTGTACAGCCGCAAGGGCAAGCCCGATATCGATCCGCGAACGGCGAGTGCCGGACAATTCGGAGCACTCCTCCTCCACTACGCGACGGATATGACCGTTTCCGTCAACGACCTCGTCCATGGCAAACGGATCGAGTGCAAAGACATCATGGAGATGCTCGCTGCGGAGGCGCAACTTCGAGAAGCTGCCACGAATTTTGCCAGCGTCCTCAGAGCTGCGTCTCAGTTTGGAGGAGAAGAAGTCGTCGAACTTTGATCTATGGCGACCAACAACTTCTTCAGCTGGTTTGAAAAGAAGCCGATGGCGCGCGAGCTCGAAGACACGCGCGCGTCATGGGAGGCCATAGAGCGCGATTGGCTTTCCTCGCCCCTGTCCAAGATGGACGCAGAGGAAATTGCCTCCGCGCTGGTATCCGAGGTCTTGGCCGACGAAACGGCTCACGCCGCACCGGGCGTGATTTCCGCAATGCGTGAGACCGTCGAAGAGCTTGTGCGAGCCGAGCATATAGGCGACATCGAAGTATGGTGGAATGTCGTCGAGGCCGATGTCGGTTCAGCAGTCGAATTCCGCAAGATGATGGCGCAGCGGAAGCGGTGGATTGCAGACCATAGGCGCTTCCTCGACACCTACGCGCACCTCCTCGTTGGTGCGCTAAGAGAATTCCTCAAAGCCCTACCCTCCCCCTGCTTCGGCAACTGGGAGAACACAGACCGAGACACCTTCGGCGTTCCGCTCATTGATCTCCTAGACGAACCCGCCAAGGTTATCGCCGCCCTAGTCAGCTTTCCATTTGCCAACGAGGCGCTCGGACCAAACCTCTTTGACGAGCTTCGCGCCGTCCTCCGGACCAATATCTTCGACGCCTCGGGAATCAAGCCAGAGAATGCCTCCCATAGCGACAAGCCTGTCATCTCGCCCACGGCCCAGGAAGGCAAGACGGCCCGCGAACTCCTGACCTTGTATTTGAAGAACACGCCATTCGCGACGCTCCTAGAGTTGCCGATCCCCTTTTCGATTCCTGAGGAATCTCGCTTCGAGCATTGCCACATCGTCGCCGGCACTGGGCATGGCAAAACGCAATTCCTTCAGAAGATGATTTTTGACGACCTCATGAAGGCACAGGAGGAGGGGCGCTCAGTCGTCGTTATCGATAGCCAGGGCGATCTTCTCAGGAAGATTTCGAATCTGGAGCTCTTCTCACCATACGTCGGCGGAGGCTTGGGCGAGCGCCTCATGATCATCGACCCTGCTGATGTCGAGTACCCCGTCGCCATGAACCTCTTCGACCCGCCGCTTGCTCGCCTCACCGGGTACTCTCCTGCCGACCGCGAGCGGGTCGTAAATGGGGTCATTGAACTCTACGAGACGTTTTTCGATGCGCTCCTCGGTGCCGAGCTAACACAGCGCCAGGACGTGGTGTTTCGATACATCGCGCGCCTCATGCTCACCATTCCTGACGCAACAATCCACACGCTCATGGAGCTTATGGAAAACGGGCGGCGGTTCACGCCATACATGGAACGATTGGAAGGCTCGGCAAAGCGCTTTTTCGAGCACGAATTCTTCAGTCCATCGTTCTCCGCGACCAAGGGACAGGTCTCAAAGCGGCTCTGGGGCGTCCTTTCGACGCCGTCGTTCGACCGCATGTTTTCGCAGAAGAAGAACAAGATCGACCTCTTCGACGCGCTCAATAGCGGCAAGATCATCCTGGTGAACACGGCCAAGGATCTGCTGAAGGATGAAGGGTGCCGCCTGTTCGGCCGGTTCTTTATATCGCAGCTCGTGCAAGCCACTATCGAACGCTCCGCGATACCCGAGGCCAAGCGCAATTCAGCCTTCGTCTACATCGACGAGGCGCACGAATATTTTGACGATCGGATCGAAACAGTTCTCAATCAGGCACGCAAGTTCAAGGTATCGCTGACGCTCGCACACCAAAATCTCGACCAACTCTCGCCTCGCCTTCGCGCGGCCTTGCTCACGAACACGTCCACCAAGTGCGTGGGCGGTGTTTCCGCCAAGGACGCGAGACTTCTTGCTGATGAGCTACATACGTCAGTCGAATTCATCGACTCCATGCGCCGCAAGGGCGAGCGGACGCAGTTCGCCGCATGGGTGAAACACGTCACGCCAAGTGCGATACGGCTCACCGTTCCCTTGGGGTTTGTGGAACGACAGAACCTCCTCGATGAGGACGACTACGAAGAGCTTATTGATCGCAATCGTGCAAGGTACTGCGGCACCATTGAACCCGAGGCGCTCCCACCCGCCGAGAATGAGCCTGCGCCGGTTGCAGCCCCTGTACGGGTAGTGCCGCCTTCCCCTCCCTCTGCCCCGAACACACCGCCTCCTCCGCCTGCCGCTCGACTACCTGTCGAACAAGGCAAGGGCGGCGCTCGACACAAGTATCTTCAGGCACTCGTGAAAGAGCTGGCAGAAGCTCACGGACTGAAAGCGACCATTGAAGCCCCACTCGCGGGCGACGGCGAGGTAGATGTGCGGCTAGAGCGGGACGGCGTTCTTGTGGCCGTGGAGATATCGGTATCGACGCCTCTGGACCACGAAGGCAAGAACATCGCGAAGTGCCTCACAGCCGGATATCAGCGCGTGGCCGTGGTGTTGGCGAAGTCACGCGCCAAGTACGCTCAGAACGTGGCGACGCTCACCGCTACCATCCCGGAAGAGGACCGAGGGCGGGTCACCTTCCACACGCCCGAGACGCTGCCCGAATACATCGCCTCGCTCGCCGCTCCGACACCACCAAGAGAAACGAGGGTCAAGGGCTATCGAGTGAAGGTCTCGCACGGAACCGGCAGTACGGAGGAAGCCCGGGCACGACGGGACGCTGTGGCGAAGGTGATCGCCAAGTCCATTCTAAAGCCCTAGCGGTCGATACAGCCTCTGCGTCCAAGCCTGATACGTCACTTCGCCCGCTTTGAAACGTGGACTAAGGAACAAAAGTCCACCTCCCAAGCGCGAATCGGCCGACATCCATAGGTAGCATTAACTTCGTGACACTACCGTCAGTCTTGACATCAGTTAATTCAGCCACTAACTGGTCCAAACGACAGTTGCGTACGAAGAGTCATATGGTCGGATTTCGACAAAGCGTTGAGGGGCGAATGGCAGACGAATCGGCACCTGAGGACAATTGCGCTGAGCTCAAGAAAACCGCTTCAAGTCTCTATGAGATTGGGCTCGGGGCGTCACGTCGCAATGAACGTGACGAAGCTCGGATTTTCCTCTCGCTCGCTGCCGGAGTGTACGAAAAGGCGAAGGATGAAGTAGGGGCAGCACTAGCTCGCCATTTCGCAAGCACTATCTGAAACAGTCTCCGTATCCAGCTGGCATCGGATCTCGACCCCCACAAAATCGGGGGAAACTGTGCGCGTTGTTACCGTAGATGTTGCTGTGCTTCAGAATTGCACGCAACTCGGGCTTGTCGTTGTGCAGATGCGGTCGCCGTTCAAAACGACTCCGCCGGAGATGGACCTCAAGTCAAGCCGCGAAGCTTCGTGGCTCGAATGGGCTAATGGAGCCGTTGCGCGGCGCACTGCTCAAATTTCTTCGTTGCTAAACGAGCTGAAAGCTAATCGTCTCGTAGGCAAAGACTATCCAACAGTCCTGATCTTCCCGGAGTATACCGTTCCCAAGCCCGCTCTTCAGGGAATCCAAGACTACGCCGATACGAACCGAACCATCATCGTCGCTGGAACTTACTACGAAGAGGACGAGACGGACCCGCTCTACCGAAACAATGTCTGCACTATCTTCCTGCCGGGCCAAGAAGATATTCGCATGGTCAAGCGAAACGGCTTCGATCGCGAGCAAGCCGCGCTGAGTGTTTCCCCTACAGTGCCTAATGTGGTGCATCTAGGTGGCAACAATTCAAAGCTGGGCAATTTCAGCCTGAGCACATTTATCTGCCGCGATTTTCTTGTTCCTTATGAAATATCAGAAGGTGGCCGTCGCACACTCATTGTCGATTCTGCGCGGCCCGGCTTCAATCTCGTGACGATGTGCAGCCCACAAACTACACTATTCGAGAGTCTTTCAGCATTCGACCTTAGAGAACTGCGCGGCCGCCGCCGTCTAACCGTACTGTGCAACTGCTCAGGGATGACACTCGAAGGCCCTGTTCAAACAGGTTCGGCAATTCTTGGGCCGCGGGAAGACGTGAAAGCATTTGACGGAGATGTCATTCGGCGCCTCCGAAGCAACGACGACGGCGTGATCGTAGCTGACATTTCTCTCAACAGTGAAGACCTAGCCATCGTCGAGAGACGTCCGGCGGGTGGTACGCCGCGTTTTTTGCCAGTATTGAGCGCCTCGACTTACAATATTTCGTCACTGCCAACCGATCCGAGTAAGGAGCAATTGCGCCTGCGACCAATCGCTGGATCGTCGATTGCGACACGCGGAGTGTGGCACCCTGCGTTCCTGGAGCTGCAAAACCTCAAAATTGTAATGCAACTCTTTCGGACTAAAGATCTGGTCGAGGTTCGAAACGCCATAAATAACAGCGGCATAAAGTCGGTGTCGGCGTATGTAATTGAAGGCACCTCAGACGTGCTGATGCGCTACTACGACTCCGCAGGAGCGCAGCTCCATCTTGAAGACACACCCTACAACATGATGAGCAAAGATAAGTTCAACAGCCTGTTTTTCACCGACCGCCCGGAAATCGAGATACTTCCCAAGGACATCATAAAATATCGAACCGTAGCGCTCGGACTACATCCGAACCGCAACGAGTGGGACGCTCTTAAACAACAGATCGAAGAAATCATTCCACCCAAGGTAGGCGACGACCGGCGGCGCGCCATAATGCAATGCATTACTAAGCTATCTCGAGACTGGAACGATACGAGTGTCTCCGATCAAATGCGTACCCTGCTCTCCCCTGTCTTTTTACCCGAACGGGAAATCATTCCCCCGACCGCCGCCCACCAGCCGGGACCCAATAACGTTCGGCAAGTGTTTATGCTCATCTCGATGTCGTCGAAGCGAGACGTAAACACCGAGATGCGTACAGCGTTCGAGCAGGATGTGATCAATCGCCTCATGCTCATGCCAGAGGTTCGCTCCATCTATCGCATACGGCCGCTGATGCTTGGCGATGCGGTATTTGAGTTCTGGGTCGACATGGTAGCGGAACACTGGCGTCTCCAAGACATAATCTTGGAAATGGACACGTGGGGACATCGTCTCAATATGACGTGCGGAACGCGCACGATGGGCGTGCTGGATTACCTCCTGCTTGAGTCCGTTGAGGGCGTATTCGCTACAGATATCGCCAGCGCGATGCATCGATTTCACGCGGCATGCAAGCAAATCGCGTCCGACATTTTCCATCCGATAGCAGACCGCGTCCCAGCAGCGCATGCGTTCCTCCAAGTCTGCAGCCAGCACTGGCAAGAGGAACGTTACGCATTTCAGGGCTTGGATGCCCGGAAGCTGCGTGGGTATGTCAGCGAGTTTTACGTTTATTTGTTTCTTGGGCACCTGTCTCTCGATGTAGCAACACAAGACGAGTGCATTCACCATGCCGCTCAAGCATGGGAAAGCCTCTTCAAAGAAACTGAAGCGGCCTTTCAAAATGCGCTGACAAAATTCTACGCGCTGGGACCGGAGGCCACTAAGGATGAGCTACTGAAGCGCTCAACCGAACATTTGAAATCGCTCGGCGTTAACGAAGACGTACTCAAGTTCGCCCACCAGTATCCGATCCAGAAGGCGTTCATTTTGGCTGAGTATGACCCGTCGTTCACGCTATTCGCACGCGCCAACAGAGGCAGAGAAGCCGCTTACTTTAATACGCATATCCGTCCGCTGCGGAATAGCATTATCCATGGGGCTGGCGAGAAAGCCGCACTCACCGTCTATCAATACCCGTCTGAGAATGCGGATGACGCGGAAGCTATAGCTACTAAGACCGGCCGGCTCATTGACTTGTTGAATCTGGCCAAAGCATATGTCCGCGCACCATAAAAGGCGCTGCCACTAGGAGGACAGGTCAGCGAGTCGTCGGGCTTCTTCTGCTCCAACCAGGTCCCCACCACGCTCTAATCGAGTAGCTCCAAGCTGCAGGAAGATACGCGCTTCGCCCGGTTCGTTCCGGCGCGATGCACCGAGTCCGATATCAATGAGCTTCCGGCCCGTCTCTATATCGAGTGAATTGGCGAGCGCTTCCATCTCTGTTTTTTCGTGCGATTTGGTCATACGATTGGGCGGGGCCGGAAGCGAACGCTTTGCAGCCTAGTCCTACATTTCTAAACGTATCTTTAAGCCTGACGTTCCCATTCAACGGCTACGAGGCTGAACCTAGCCTGAACGGCTGCTGTCTACTGTATCATACGTAGCCGCGCGAACTGGCCCCGCTACGTTGACGCAAGTCTGTGTGCAGCAAAGCCAAGTTGGAAGAATTGATATCGCTCGAAGGCGACAACAGATCGGGTTGGCGCGCTGCGCAGAACCGAACGGAAATAGGACGCCGTCGAACGATATTGCGGAAGATTCATCGAACAACACCGCGCTTTCCCAAACTCCTTACGTGGCTCTTCTGCTTTGTTATGGTACCGATCGATACGCCTCGCCTTTTACGAGTACCGCCCAGGCGATCCGTGCCAACTTATTAGCGAGCGCGACGAGCGCCAGCTTATATCGCTTTCGATCAGCCAATCTGTGCGCCCAATGAACGATGGCGTGCGGCGTTTTTCTCCTCCTACTCATGAGCCCCATCGCGCCCAGCACGAACAGGCGTCTCAAATAGGGATCTCCGCGCTTACTAATGCGGCCAAGTATCTGCTGTTCTCCGGACGATAATTGCTTCGGCACGAGTCCTAGCCATGCAGCAAGTTGACGGCCAGACTTGAATGCGTGCCCATTGCCAATTGAAGCAACCAAAGCGGTCGCAGCAAGTTCGGTAATTCCAGGCACAGTCGCTAGACGGATACTTACAGGGTCACTCTTATGTAGCGACTGAAGCTTCTTTCGGCATTCTTTGATATGCGCGTCAGTCGTGCGCCATTGCTGAACAAGCAACTGGAGCGATTGGCGTGCAAGCTCGGGGAGACCGTCAGCTGCTACTTCAATTGTTCTGAACGCGTCCTTCGTGCCCGGAGAATGCTTAGCAACGACTACACCAAACTCTGCAAGGACCGCTTTTATAGCGTTCGTCAAAGACACTCTGTGACGCATTAGGAGGGCGCGCGTGCGGTGAACAACGAGCGTCGCTTGCTGTTCTTTCGACTTGACTGGAACAAATCGCATGTTCGGTCGGCGAACCGCCTCACAAATTGCTTCGGCGTCGTTTGCGTCATTCTTATTTGTCTTGACGTAGGGCTTGACGTAGCTCGCAGGCATGAGCCTGACGTCATGCCCCAAAGCAATGAGTTCACGCCCGAGATGGTTTGAGCCGCTACATGCTTCAATTCCAATCAGGCAAGGCTTCAGCTTCTTGAAGAAGCTACCTGCATTGCCGCGCGACAATCGCCTTCGAAGAACGACTTGGCCAGTGTTATCCGTTCCGTGAATCTGGATGACGCGTTTCGCAAGATCAATGCCCAAAGTGTGGACGACGTGTGCCATACTGCCCTCCTGTCACGATCTGGACGGCAGAGGGTTGGACTCAAACAAAGAAGCGTGCGCTTAGCACAGATAAGAGCCCGAGCTTCCAACCCCCTAGGAGCCAGACGACCCCGATCATCACTGAGCGCTGGTAGAACAATGCGGTTGCAATCACATGCGCGGCCTCTCGACTATTCGCATAGCGTGGCCTTGCTCCATGACGCTCAGTCCGCGTCGTGTTCGGCAGTACGCTTCAATGAATGATTCAGTCACTATCGCACATCTAGACCGCCGCACGCGGGTGTCATAGCGCCATTTGAGCCAAGCGACGCTCAGCGAATGAGAAATTCGGTGGTCCGAGGCAATTGAACCCTGTCTCCTTGGCCCCGTAACCGAAAGGGGGCTCAAGGGCGTGCGAAAAAAGGACCAAATCACACGACAGGTTCAATGACTGTTCAGCCCGTCGCAGGCACCCCTAATAGGTTCAGTAGCCGCCTGAGTGCGCGGCAATGGCCAGCACTAGGCCGGAGGCGGCCAAGCTCCCACTCATAGACCGTATGCCCGGTGACTTTGAGGCGGCCCCCGAGCCCTTCACGGGCAAGGCCGAGGTTCCTACAGAGATACCCAATTTGGTTCGCCAGCGTCTTGGGCTCCTGGCAGATGGGGTCGTAGCCGAGGAACGCGATCACGCCTGGCCAGAGCCTCGCCTGAGGCTCCAGGACGACCCCTCGCTCCCAATCGCTCCAGTTGGAGGGATGGAGGCCGACCTGCCGCGCCGCCTCTTCCTGGGTCAGCCCTAATACCTCCCTGCGATGCTTTAGGTGCTCTCCCAGCGTTTTGGGGGTCCATGTGACCGGGGGCTTTTTCCCGGCTTTCAGCCGTTTTCCGTCTGTCGGCAAAAAGGGCACGTACGAACTCAACTTCGCGCGTGGCGACTACACGGTCATCTTCGATGCCGAGGATCGGCCGGAACCGGACCAGTTGCGCAAGGCAGTGTCCGCGTTCCGCGCGCTGCCGGAGACGACGGCGTGCCTTCAGGCGCGGCTTGCCTTTTACAACGCCGGTGAGTGCTGGCTGACATATCTGTTCGCGCTCGACTACATGCTCTGGTTCGAGGTGTTGTTGCCGGGCCTCGACAAGCTCGGCGTTCCGATGCCGCTCGGCGGGACGTCCAATCATTTCCGCACCGATGCCTTGCAGCGGCTCGGCGGATGGGATGCCTTCAACGTCACCGAAGATGCCGATCTCGGCATCCGCATCACACAGCTCGGCCTGAAGGTCGCCATGCTGGATTCGACGACCTTCGAGGAAGCGCCGACCACGCTCAAAGTCTGGCTGAAGCAGCGGACACGCTGGCTCAAGGGCTACATGCAAACCTGGCTGGTGCACACGCGGACGCCGTTCGGGCTTCTGCGCCGCGCGGGGCTCAAGAGCTTTCTCGCATTCCATTTCTTCATCGGCGGTTCGGTCGCGACCGCGCTTGCCAATCCCCTGCTCTGGTTGCTGCTCGCCATCAATCTGACCGGCCTGAAGGATGGCGACGGTCTCATGATCGGCGGCCTCGCAGGCGGCAATGCGCTGCTGATCCTTCTGGCGTCGCTGGTTCCGCTGAAGCGCGGGCTGCGCGACGTCCTGCCCTACGCGTTGATGGTCACGCTCTATTGGGGGCTGGTGTCGGTCGCGGCGTGGCGTGGACTGGTGCAGCTTTTCACCAAGCCCTTCCTCTGGGAGAAAACCGCGCACGGCCTGTCGCGGCAGACAGCGTGAAGAAGGGCGCAATACTCGCATGCGCGCTGGCGCTGACCTCGACCGCGGCGCAAGGCGGCGCCTGGACGCTCACACACGGGCACTGGCAGAGCTTCAGTTCGACGACGCTCAGCAGCGCCAGCCTCAGTTTCGACGCGCATGGTCGGGCGAGCATTGCCACGACGTTCAACAAGACGCTGTCGCAAAACACCTTCGAGTACGGGTTGACGAACGCCATCACGCTGCTGGCGACGCCGGCCTTCGTCTCGGCGCGGGTCAGCACGCCCACGGTCCCACATACTGTGGCGAACAACCTCTCGATCGAGGCCGGCGTAAGGCTGGCGCTCTATGCTGCGCATGGCCGGCTGTCGCTCCAAGGGTCCTACAAGAACGCCGGTGCGTTCGACTTTTCGGTCTCCGCCAATCGCGCGTCGGGCCGGCAGATCGAGCTGCGCCTGCTCTACGGCACGAGCTTCAAGCTGTTCGGCCGCGACGGCTTCGCGGATTTCCAGGTCGCCCAGCGCTGGATCGACCATCCCCGGCCGAACGAGACGCCCTTCGATGTCACGGTCGGGCTGTGGCTCACCCGGCGCACAATGATCATGGCGCAGAGCTTCAACATCGTCAGCGCGGGCGACGCAGTCGCGCCCTACTCCTTCTATCGGACGCACAAGCTGGAGTTTTCCGTGGTGCGCAGGATGACGCGGCATTGGTCGCTCCAGTTCGGCGCGTTCTATTCGCCGGCCGGACAGAACGCGCTGGTCGAGCGCGGCATCAGTTTTTCGTTCTGGACCCAGGTCTAGTTCGCGTCGATCGCCGGCGTCGCCCAGTTCTTCACCTGCGCCAGCGCGGGGCTGGCGGCCGCCTTGTCGAACGCTGCCATGATCGCGCCGAAGCGGGCCTGGACGAAGTCTTTGAAATGCGGGTGGGTGAAGATGTAGAGGTCGCCGTCGCGCACGGCTTCGAGCACACGCTGACCGACGATGTCGGGATCGATGCCGTTGAGGACATTCGATGCCGCTTCCTCGCGCGTCGCGCCGACGCCGGGATCGACATCGCCGGTGCCACCATACTTGTCCTGCCGCGCGCGGCCGCTCTCGTGGATGCGCGTCTTCACGAAGCCGGGGCACAGCACCGAGACGCCGATGTTCTGCGGCGCAAGCTGCGCCGCCCAACCCTCGCTCATGGCGACGACGGCGAATTTGGTGGCGCAATAGGGTTCGAGGCCCGGCGGCGAGATCATGCCCGCCATCGACGCGGTGTTGACGAAATGACCGCCCTCGCCATGGCTCTTGATCAGCGGCACGAAAACCTCGGTGCCGTAGACGACGCCTTTGAGATTGACGTCGATGATCCAGTCCCAATCGCGCTCGCGCACCGTGCCGATCTGACCGCCGACCGCGACACCGGCGTTGTTGCAGACGAGATGGACCTTGCCGAATGCGGCCAGCGCATCGAGCGCGGCGCTCTTCACGCTCGCACGGTCTGTGACGTCGATATAGACCGGCGCGGCCTTGATCTGCTCCGAGGCAAGACGCTCCGCCGCCGTCTTGGCGGCGGAAAGGTCGATGTCGGCGAGGACGACGTTCATGCCGGCACGGCCGAAGGCGCGCGCCATGGAGAGGCCGATGCCGCTGGCACCGCCGGTGATGAAGGCGGTACGGCCCTTGAAGTCTTTCATGGTAATTATTCCGCTGCTTGCTGAAATTCGAGACTGTCGAACGCGGCGGCGAGCGCCGGTCCATTCGGTTTGGCGGCCAGGCGCGCGATGATGGCGTCGCGCGACTGAGCCTTCGAGAAGTCGGCCTGCGTCACCGCATGCCACTCGATCATCTGGTTCCAGACCGGATCGATCAGTTTCGCGCCCGAAACAGTCGCGCCGTCCTCGCATTTGATGGTGAAGCTGCGCAACTCCGATATCGCGGTGGCGAGATAGGCGACATGGATCGCCTCGTCGGTGCGGATGCGCTCGACGAGATCGGCGGCATGATCGGCGGCCGCGCGGCGATCGGTGAAGTTCGTCGGATCGCGCATGATCGACTGGCAGAAGGAGAAGAAGCTCTCCGCCCGCACCTCGATCATCAGGACATTCATCAGCATCAGGATCCAGCCTTCGTACTCCGCGGGAACCTGCGGAATGCGGCGGCCGGTCTCGGGACGCCCGATGCTCGCGGGGACTTCGGGGATCGGATAGGCGTTCTTGCCGAACAGGGCATCGCGGACCGCGAACCACATGTCGTCATGCCCGCCGACGCCTTTGTCCTTCTGGCCCGCTTCGTCATAGCCATGCGCCGCGAGCAGGCCCTTGTTCAGATGGCCGAGGCAGGTGTTGGAGATGTCTTCGACCACGATGTTCTGGAAGTCGGGGGCGACTGCCTGTGCCAGCATGCCGCCGCGCGCTTCGATGATGCCGGTGGTGGTGAGCGAGTTCCACAGCGTCTCGCCGAAGCCTTTGCCGAGCAGGAATTTCTGCTGGTCGACTGTCGGGTAAGGGCCGCGCCTCAGAAGGCGTGTCGTGGCATCGATGATGTCGTGGCCGCGCGCCTTCAGTTCGCCCTGCCAGGCTTCGACCGCCGGCCAGCGATTGCGGGTGCGCGGCGAGACATAGGCGCCGGAGGCGTCGAACCCGCCATGCAGGCGGTAGCCGGCCTCGACCTGTGGCTGCGCGTAATCATGGTCGGCCATGATCTCGTCGCGCGTATAGTTCAG
>JAFEAR010000196.1 GCA_018266335.1 Bdellovibrionales bacterium | reverse complement strand
GGCGATACCGATTCATTGACCAGCCGGCAGCGTGAACTTCTAGAGTTCATTCAGTCCACGGTGGGTCACGATGGTCGCATGCCCTCGTACCGCGAAATGGCCAAGGCGCTCAAAGTGGCGGCCGTGGGCACGGTGCAAGATCATCTCAAAGTTTTGCTCGCCAAGGGTTACTTGGAAAAACACAAAACGCAGTTGCGTTTGGCGGGCGCGCGCCACGCCTCCATTGTGAACGTTCCCATTGTGGGTAGCGTGGCTGCGGGTTCACTGCGCGATGCCTTTGAAGTGGCTTCGGGCTCCATGCCCGTGTCGGCTTCGCTGCTGGGTAGTAAGGCCGATCCTAGCCGCTTCTTCGCGCTACGCGTGAGTGGCGAGAGCATGATTGATGCGGGCATTCTGCCGAACGATTTGGTGGTGGTCGATCGCAAGGCCACGGTGCGCACGGGCGACATCGCCGTCGTAGACGTGCGCGGCGAAGCGACGGTGAAAGAAATTGCACTTCCGCGTAAAGTCGGCGCACCTTTGCGGCTGATTCCTAAAAACGCCACAATGAAAGATATTCTCGTGGAAGCCAACGAAGACGTGCGCATCGTGGGCAAAGTTATCTCCGTCCAGCGCTTCTTCTAGTAAAAAATTCTGGCACAAAAGTCGCAAGGGCCAACCCAGCACCCGAAGTGCTGGGCCGGCCCAAGCGGGGCCTCTTTAAGGAGGTACCCTATGAAGCCTGACTTCCCAGAAGCCTTGTTTCTGATCGTAATTTTGGTTCGGGACTTGAGCTCTCTGAGTCGAAAAAAGTGGCGCCGCCGATGGAAACATCTTAAGCGCCTATTTTTCTAAGTAGTTAACCAAGCGAGCAGGATGCTTCGCCTGGCACTTCGGGTGCGCTGACTACTGCGGAATTTCTGGAATGCCGAACTCGGCCTTCCACTTCACAGCTTCGCAGCCCAGCACGCCGGTTTTATCGAGCACCACGCGAAAGGCTTTGAAGGCCGGTTTAACGGCTAGCGGACCGCGCGTGTCCGTCTTCTGAATCCAAGTGGCTAGGTACAAATGGTAAATGCGGTGTCCCTGCCGAGTCACGGCCGCGCCCGAGCGCGACAGCAGGTGCATTGTTTTAAAGGAATCTTCCATGGACGCCAGCAAGCGGTCGAAGCGAATGCGCACAATTTCGCGCAGCCCCCAGGGGAATTCCTTTTGGGCTTCGAGCAAACTTAAATCCAAATTTACTTTCTTTCGGAAGTGCAGCACGTCTTCCTGCAGGTACGATTCCATTTCGCCGCCCCGCACGGAGTAGCGAGCGCGGTGCAAACTTTCGGGAACTTTTTCGGTGCCGAAGGTGTGAATGTACTCGTTGATAAATCCCAGCAGGCGCGCCTTTTTGTCGCGCGTGATGTACAGTTTTTTCTCGTAGTCCGGAAACCACATGCGGCTTTTGCTCAAGAAAAACTTGCGCGCGGCGTCCTTCATGATGTCTTTGGCCACGTAAGTGACGATGGCAAAAATAATCAGCGCGATAGAGTTAATGCCCACGCGCTGCCCAAGAGAGTTGGCCTGGTAAATTTGCACCATGATGGCCCACGAAGCAGCCAGGGCGGCCGCCAGGGCGTAAACGGGAATCAGCACTTTGTTCTGGAGGGGGCGGCCCTTGATGTCTACGAAGACGGTCTTCTGAAAATATTTCTTCAGAATGCTGATACGCCGTAGATAACTGTCTTCGGTTTCGGTGCTGTTGGGCCCCTGGCGTTGTTCCACCAGAAAGTGACTCTTCACACGGAGCTCGGCTTCGCGTGCACCCACCGCCACGAGGCGCTCAAAAATTTCGTCCGCCCCGCCCTGGCGGCGCACGGAGTTCTGCAGGCTCGAAAGGTACTGCACGTGCAGGTGCGAAATATATTCATTGAGCAGCAGAAGGTCGTGCTCCATGCCGGGAGGATGTTCCTCGGGAGCGTGTCCTTCTAGGCCTTGGTCTTTGAGCAGCGCGCGAAATTCGTCGATTAAAAATTCGGTCGAATCAATTTCGGTGAGAATGTGTGCCTTAAGGTTAGGTTGGTCGGCAACGCGCGCCAACTCTTTGCGAATGCGTTTGGCCTGCGCTTTGAGCAGAGCTTCAAATTCAATCGCTAGCACTCGAATGCGATTGGGGCTGATGCGTTCCTGCAAATGCTCGAGTCGCTCGCGCACGCGTAGCGCGCTGGTTTCGCTGTTGGGGTTGCTCACGTGGGTGTGGAGGCGCACGTAGCTTTGGAATTCTTGTTTGAGGTGCACGTCGTCATCGACTTCAAGCAGGCCAAGGGTTTTGGGCACGAAGAGCACGATGTCCACGTCGTACTCAAATTTGCGCTGGGGGCTGTGCACGAGCCCATCAAACCCGAGTTGGATCTCTACCCGGTCGCGGTCGTGGCGGCTGGCCGAAATAAAGAAACAGTTGGTTTCGGGATAGGCCTCGGCAAAGAGATCCGACGCTATCTCCTCGTGGCTAATGATGTCTTCGCTGCCCACTTCACTCATGAATGCTTTCGACCCCTATAAATGTAGAGACTTGACGCGAAGCGTTCTTGTCTGGAAAGCTTCCTTTTCAAGGCTCCCACCTTTTTGTCTCTTCCCTTGAGTTTATTAAGTTTTTTCCGGGGATATGTCGATAAGTCCCCTATGAGACTCGTGTGGGCCGTCGGGGCCCCTGAACCTATTCGTGCGACTTTGGAAAAAGCGCTTTCGCGCGAGCGCACGGGTTTGGACTTTAGCGTACAAGCGGCGAGTTCGATTCAGCAAATTCCTGCAGCTCATTTGGCTAATCCCGGTGTCATCGTTTTGCTCGATGCCTTTTTGTCTGATTCCAAGGGACTCGCAGGAGTGCGCACGTTGCGCGAAGCTGGTTTCCGGGGACCTTTGTATCTCTTCGGCGAGCCGGCCTTCGAAGAGGCGGCGCACGCCGTAGATGAGTTAGGACTCTTTGGTTTCTTTGCGCCTTTCGAGCGCGCGGATCTGTATTTTGTGGCCGGACTTATTCAGGCCAGCATCGACTTCGACGGCAGCATCGATCCGCAACGTTTTATTTCTCCCTCGGGTCGCGCTTCTTCGGAGACGATTCGTAGCCTAAAGGACTTCAACGCGTTCAGTGCCAAGTTCGTTGCCTTCGTGGCTCGCTTTGGAATTGAGATTGAGCGCTTGCGTAAAGTTCTCAAGTCGTTGAGTTTGCCGCACGTGAAAACCGAAGGCGGTGCCCCGGTTATCGAGCATCCGTTCACACTGCATTACGGTATGGATCCGCATAAAGTTGTTCTGGCTGCACCGGCTTTCTCTCGCGGTGCGAGTCTTAAGGTGTTGCGCTCCGATTACGCCTCGGTGCTGGCTTCGCTTAAGAGTGATCGTCCGGCGCCCGGCGCGATGTTCCCCGAATTTCATCACCTCGCGCGGGCTACGCAGAATTTGGTGTTCTTAAGTGGCTCCTCACATTCGGGCGACTTGAGCACGGTGGATCCCATTCTCCTGCTCACCACACTCGATTTTCCGCAGAAGGACAAGGCGCAGGTGCCTTCGTACTTCTTCTCGTTCGTGCACGTAACGCCCACCGAAGAAATGTTGGAAGCGGGTGAATCCCCCGAAGACGCGCTCGAGGCCCTCGTGCAAGAAACGGCGGCTGCCGGTGATTCCGAGGCGGCTCCTGCCTCCGCCGGTCCCGAGCTACTCGACGCGCAGGATATCGATGCCTTGCTAGCCGAGCCCAAAATCGTGGGCGATGCTCCGCACGTAACGGGCGACAGCGTAGGCGGAAATTTTGCGGTCAACGCTGCCGAGGCTCCGGCGGCGTCTCCGGCCCCCGAAAACGTAACCCCGATGGGCGCCGCGGCGACGGCAGATGCGGCGGATCTCTCCGACGAAGATTTACTGGCGGGCATGGCGGCCCCCACGACCGAATCCGTTACGGCTTCTGCGGCTCCGAGCGCAGGGGGAACGATTGATCATACAGAGGACAGTGTTTCGAGTGTGGAAGCTCAGGCGCTTCAGCAAAAGCTGAACGAAGCGATGGCTGAACTCGACTCGCTACGGAAGATTTCCGAATCTATGGGCGCCGACATCAAGCGCTTGATGAAGGAGCGCCGGTTGCCCACGACCGATCGCGAATTGCGCGATTCCAACACGCGATTGCAGGAGCAAGTGAAGTCGCTGCAAATGGAAAAAGTAAAACTGCTCGAAATGGTCGCCACACGCGACAAGCAAATCGAGCTCATGAAAGTACAAATCGATACAATTAAAAAAGAGAAAGCGGCCTAAGGCTTAGTGCGTTGCGGCCGGAGCGGCTTCCGGCTGCTCGAGCTTGCCGTGCTTGCGTGCGTCCGCAATTTTTTGCTTCGCGGCCTTAGGATTCTTTTTGATTTCTTTTTCGGCGTCGCTCAGGAGCTGGCACAGACGATCGGTCAGGCCCGGCAAATCTTTTTGGTAGTACGGGATTGCGGGGTCGCCCATTTTCGAGGGCGCCACGGTGGCTTGCAGCATGACGATTTCCTGGCCGTATGCGTCCTTCAAATCTTTGAGGTTCAAAACCTTTTGGCAGGCTTTAGCTTCTTCGCCCGGTGCCACGACCATTTGCTGGAAGCCCTTTTGGCCCGTGAAGCTAGCGAGGCTCGCGCACACGGCCACTCCGGCGTAAGCGGGAATCATGGCGATGCCGCCGATGAGCGAAAGACCAATGGTGGAGAGTTCCGCGCCGCGCACGTTGCGGAGCGATCCGACGGAGTTAATTTCTGCTAGGTCCACCACGTCCTGGCGGAAGTAGCCGCCATGCTGAGCGCAGGCGGGATTACACACGCTTTCGTTGGTGCAGTTGAGGAGGGCCAGCACGTTGCCGTTCTTGTCGGGCTTCTTGAAGGCGATGGCCTGCAAGAAGTGGCTCATGTCGCGATTGCCGAGCGCGTCTTTCGCGCCGTAGACCTTGGTGGCCTCAAAGTGATCGGGCAAAGCCTTCACGTATTTCGAAAAGCCCACCTGCGCGAACGAGGGAGCGACGACCATAAACGACAAGGTGGCGGCAAAGATTTTTCTCATAGATATAGAGTGTAGCATGGGGCTCGAAATGTCCTAGAGCCCGTAGGAATTTTGACGGTCAGAGTGCCCCCGAGTGCAGACTAGACCAATTCCCTCTGAAACCGGCCGACCTATCCGTAGATGTTGGTCTTACTCAAATTTCCGATTCTTTCGCCGAAGGAATCTACGACCGGTTTTTCGATCGCAGGTACTTCGGATAGCCCTGATTAGCTGGATACTAATCAGGGCCACTTTTGCCAAAAGCAAAGCCAGCTCAAGCAGATTTTGGGAAAGCGTCTTTAGAGTTCGACCTTCATTAGCTTTAGGGCGTAGTTGGCCTTGATTTCGGACCAGTCGGCCGGGTCGAGCTTGAGGAACTGAAAGTCGTTCGTCTTCATGAGTTTAGAGTCGGGAATTTTATCTACGTTGGCGTCCGCCACGCGACTCTTTTGGTACAGCTTAGAAAGCGCTCCGCTCACCCGAAGCACGCAGGCCATAGCGTAGAGGCCGGGGTTGCTGTACCGGAGCAAATCCGGATTGTGGTGAAAGTCTACGGAGCGTTCCATATCCACCAGGAAGGGCATGCGGCCCAAGAACAGTGCTCCGGCCTGGGCATGGTCAAAATCGAATTCGCTCAGCTCGGCTTGTTCGGAGTCGACCTTCATTTTTCCCTCGGCCGCACCGGTGGACATCATGAAGGCGCGTTCGAAGGCGGGCGGATCGTAGGCCAGTAGGAGGGCCTTGCCGATGTTGTGGAGCATGGCCGTAAGGAACACGATGCGTTGGTGGGGGATCGAAATCTTTTGCATGATTTCGTTGGCGGCAATGCCGCTGCGTAAGCCATCCACAAAGATGGACTGCACAAAGGCATCCGTTTTGATGAGGCGCTGTTCTTTGAGTGTTTCAAATTTCTTTTGGGCCACCAGCTGACGCAAGAAAAAGCGCAGGTAGTCAAAGATAACGCCGCCGGCAAAGGCCTGGCCAGGGTAGGAGTTGCGAATAGAGATGGCCACTTCCTCGGCCCGATTGGCGCATTCTAAATAGCGCTGAAAGTCCGCCAATGCGGGAATGGGCTCTTCGGCTTCGGCCTGAGCTTCGGGAGACAGTGCCTCTTCGCCTTCGGCCGGTTCGGCTTTGGCCTTTTTTGCGTCCTTCTTGTCTTTGTCTTTATCCTTGGCAAGTTTCGCATGGAGTTCGCCCATGAGGGTGTTCTCGGGCAGCAAGAAGCTACGTTCGATATGACGGCCGATAATCACGTCCCGGACGCGGTTTTGTCCGAGCAAGGTAACCATTTGATCGATGCGCTGCACGCGTCGGTCAAAACCAAGTCTTTGCACGGTGAGTCGAATCCAGTGTTGAACCTCGGCATCGAGCGCGACAATCTTGCCAAAGTCCTCGGTGGTCTCCCCGCCGCCGGTTACGAGTTCCAGAATGCGGTTCACCGAAGGATGCGGCGTGAGCGGCAACAGGCATCGGGAGTAAAACGCAAAAACGTCGAGTGACATCCTGTCTTCGATTGTATCCCTATAGTCTTGACTTTCCTAATGGCCAGTCTGACACTTGGTGCGTTCTATCTGTATACAGAAAATGGAGGCTCCATGATTGATGTCGTCAATTTGGTCAAGCGCTACGGAGATTTCACTGCGCTCCATGGAATCACATTCCATGTCCCGAAGGGGCAAATCCTAGGATTGCTCGGCCCCAACGGCGCCGGCAAATCCACCACCATGAAAATTCTGAGCTGCTTCATGCCGGCTACCTCCGGCGAGGCAAAGGTGGCGGGCTTCGATGTGTTCGATGATCCTTTCGAAGTTAAAAAGCGCGTGGGTTATTTGCCCGAGCATCCGCCGCTGTATTTGGAAATGCGCGTTAAGGAATATCTCGAATACGTGGCCGATTTGAAGCAACTCGAACGGAGTCGCATTAAGGGCCGGCTCGATTTTGTGGCCGAACATTGCGGACTCAAGGACAATCTCCATAGCGTGATTGGCACCCTCTCTAAAGGTTTCCGCCAGCGCGTGGGTATTGCGCAGGCGCTCATTCACGATCCCGAGGTTGTTATTCTGGACGAGCCCACGGTGGGTCTGGACCCCGTGCAGATCGTCGAAATTCGGAACCTCATCAAGGGTCTCGCCAAATCGCACACCGTTATTTTGTCCACTCACATTCTGCCCGAAGTCGTTATGACCTGTGACCGGGTGATCCTCGTGAACCGCGGCAAGATTCTGGCCGATGGCAGTGTGAGCTCGCTGGCTCAGGGCAGTGGCGAATCGCTTGAACAAGCTTATCTGCGCATCATTGCGAACGACGAACACGTAGCGCCGCTCCCTGCGGGCGCGAGCGTTTAAGGAGAAGTTGAAGATGTCACCCAAAAATATCTACACCATTTGGAAGCGTGAAATCCGCGGTTACTTCTATACGCCGCTCGCGTACGTGTTCATTGGCGTGTTCAGTTTGCTCATGGGCGTGATGTTCTCGTCCTTTTTGCAAACCTACATGCAGTACACCATGAAGAGCACCTTCGGTATGGCGCCCACGGTTACGATCGACCGCCTGGCCGAGGCTTTTTACGCCAACATGCACGTGATTCTCATGTTCGTTTTGCCCTTCTTCACGATGCGTTTGTTTACCGAGGAAAGCCGTCAGAACACTTTGGTGCTGCTGATGACCTCGCCCATTCGCATGTGGGAAGTGACGCTCGCAAAGTTCTTGGCGGGCGCTTCGATGCTGGTGCTGCAACTGGCGGTGACCTTTATCTTCCCCGTCTTCCTTATTCTTTACAGCGTGAAGGGCCCCAATGGCGGACCAGATCTTGGCATCATGATGTCCACTTATTTGGGGTTGCTGCTGGCCGGTATGGCCTATATTGCGTTCGGTCTTTTTTGGTCGAGCGTGACGGAGAGTCAGTTGGTGGCCGTGGTGATGTCGTTTGCGACAAACTTCGGATTCTGGCTGTTGGCTTTACTTGGACAAGGCGCCTCGGGCTCGCTGCAGGATGTGCTTAAGTACATGGCCATTAACGAACAGTTCATGGTTTTTGCCAAGGGCACCATCGAGCTTCGTTCGCTCGTTTATTTTTGTAGCATCATCTTTATGGCTTTGTTCCTGACCAATCGCTCGCTCGAGAGCCGTGCTTGGAGGTCGTAATGAAACTAGGTCGCGTTGCTAGTTATCTTTTCTTAGGGTCCCTATTCGCCGTAGTGGTGGTGTGGGGTTATTTGCCTCGCGTTTGGCTTATGGGTTGGCCTCAACTCGCGTTGCTGGGTTTGTCGGCGGCGGGTTTGGTGGGCTGGTTTGTATTTAGCCTAGACGATTTGCGGCAGTGGTTGAAAAAACGCAGCACGCAGTTTGCGCTAAGCCTCGTCGTTATGGCCATTATGTCCGTGTTGTTACTGGCCTCGGTTAATTGGCTGGCCAGCACTTACAACGTTAAACGCGATGTGACTCGCAACAAACTGCATACGTTGAGTGACCAAACAAAGAGCATTGCTGCGGGACTTAAAGAAAACATCACCATTCGTGTTTGGTCGTCGGCCGTGGAGCGTATGGCGGCGAACGTGGACATGAAACGGTTCCTGGAGAACTACGAGCTCGCGAGCAAAGGCAAAATTAAGGTCGAAATTAAGAACCCCATCGAGGACGCTCCTGGGGCCAAGGCCGATGCCGTTAAACGCGACAACGTAATCATTGTGCGATCGGCTTCGGGGCGCGAGTCCCGCGTGGAGAGTTTTAACGACTCCAAAGGTGAAGAGCTCATCACGAACGCCATCGTGCAGGCCATCAAGGGGCAAAAGAAAATGGTTTGCTTCGTATCGGGCCATGGCGAGCTCTCGCTTGGCGATTCCGATGCGCAGGGACTTTCCATTCTTAAGTCGAATCTGAGCGATTCCTCTTACGAAGTGCGGGAAGTGCTGTTGGCTACCAGCGAAAAGTTGCCGGCCGATTGCGAAGCAATCGTTGTCGTGGGCCCGCGCAGCGAGGCTGTGGAGCGGGAAATGAAAATGCTTCACGCTTATCTGGCGCAGGGTGGAAAAATGTTGGCCTTGCTGGGGCCCGGTACGCCCGCTGGTTGGCGCAAATTCGCTAACGAGTACGGTGTGAATGTGCGTTCGGACCTCATCATTGATCCGCGCGTAAAACCTCCCTTCGCGATTGCTACCAAAAACTACGCGCAGGACGTAGACATGGTGAAGTCGCTGGGGTCTCGCATTGTGATTTTCCCCGAGACCAGCTCGATCGATGTGGCTAGCAAGCCCCGCGATGGCGAAACGGTGAAAACTTTTATTTCGTCTGAGAATTACACCTTCGCCAAAACGGGCGATTTGAAGAATGTGACCACCATTCGGATGCTTGGCACCGATTTGCGCGGGCCGCTGCCGGTGGCCGTGTTGGTGCAAAAAACCATTCACGCGGCTGCCGCCCCTGACAAGCCTATGCCCGTAAAGCCGGGCAAGCCGGCGGCTAAGGAAGGCAAGGCTCCTAGCGCTTTTCAACGTGTGCTGGGTATTTCCTCGGCTTACGCGCAAGGTGTAGACGACGATGCCGACGAGCATATGCCCGCGGAATCCGTTCCCGGAGCGGTGCCCACGCCCGCGAAGGATGGACCGAAAGATACCAAGACGGAGATGTCGCTCATTGTGCTCTCGAATCACAACTTTGCGATGAACTCCTTCGTTACGCAGGTGGGCAATATGGATTTGTTCCTGAACTCCATTAACTACTTGTTGAAGGATCAGGACCTCATGGGCATTCGTCCGCGCGAAATCAGCCAAGCGGCTCTAGAGTTGACCAACGAAAACCTGCGGCAAGTTTACGCCACGGTGTTGTTGCTGGCCGGAGGATTCCTTTTCGGAGGAATTCTGGCGAAACGTCGTAAGAGCATTTTTGAAGAATGACTTCACTTACGGAGGGGGGCGACGCGGCTCTCGATTTAGCGTCGACCTCTCCGCTGCAGGATCTCATTTGCCTGTTCACCGCGCCCCGGCGCTTCTTTGCCTATTTCCGACATGAGCAGCGCTTTCCGACCTGGGTGCTTTTTAAGGCCTGGGTCGGATTCTTTTTATTCGTGTGGTTAAAATCTTACGTTTCGGCACCTGAATCTTCCTTGATTCCCGGTCTCGCGCGTCAGCTCTTTGAAGTTATCCAGAGCTCGCCGTTGGTGGCTATGTTTTTACCGGACACCGATAGTGAACAATTGCGTCGCGGCATGATGGGTTTTGCCGGCGCCGTTACGCAGGGCTTGGTGCTTTGGGCGCCCGCGTTCGGAATACTGGGATTGGTGTTTGAGAGCTGGACGACTTGGTTCTTCATGCCCTGGGTGCGCATTGCGCGGGGCCATCGCGCCTTTACGCGGCTCTTTGTGCTGGGGCTTTATTTGGCGTGGTACGGCGCCCTGGCGGCGATTCCCCATTTGGGATCTACGCTCGCCTCCGTGGCTATTTTTGTCATGGGACTCGTGGCAGTGGCCGAAGCTTGGCGAACAAGTTTTTGGCGCGCCTTCGCGGCCGTGTATCTGATGAACTGGGTCTTGGTGATACTTATGCTGATTATGTTCTTCGGAGCTTTCTTTGCGGTCTCGGCTCGTGCGGAGACTCCGGTTGCCTCGGGCACGTTGGTCCATGAGTCATCTGAGGCGTCCGATACTCCTTCGCGTCCTTTTTCGCCAGAAAGCTTTATTTTGGACGACGAGGAAGGCGCGGTCGACATAGACAGCTCGCCATCGCTTCGTTCCAAAACTCCTCGCCCCGCCGATTGGATTTTGCACACCCTACCGATGACGGATTCGCGCTCTGTCGATGGACGTCCTCGGCTGAAAGGTAAGGACAAAGATAAGCCCTGTCTCTTAGAGATCGTAGAGCTGAAGTATCGTAACAACGATCAACCTAAACCTCGGGGAACGGTACTCCTTATTCCCGGGCTCAATCAAAATGGCTTTGTGTTTGATCTCGATCCCGAGCGCGGCATTTCCTACGCACGCCAAATAATGGAACAAGGGTTGCAGGTTTATTTTCTCCATCCGAGGGGAGTGGGAAGATCTTGCTACCCGCCTAAGTCGGACTTGGTAGAAACCGCGATCAGCGACGTCACGAGCGGCATCAAATTTGTGGCGGGCCGGGCCAAAGAGAAAATCACGGTCATTGGGCATTCCGAAGGCGGAATTGTTCTCGAGGCCTCTCTGGCGGGCGCCGATCGCGATTCAAACGGAAAAACCTATTTCAATTCACAAAAAGCCGCCGAACGTCAATCCTACGTGAAATCAATTGGCGTGATTGGTGCCAACGTGGCGATGACCACTCGGGAAAAAATTACTCAGCTGAAAGTGGCATCCTATGTCGATGCCGTGACTCGTCCGATCGTTTCTAAATTTGTTGACTATGTGCCGGCGGGAGCCTTGGCCCGAACGGCAACAAAAGTATTTATGCCGATTAGGAAGGTTTCGGAACCCATTTTAAAGGGGCAGTCGCCGGCTTATTGGGGTCTCTACAAGTATCTCTATAATGTAAAGAATGTAGATGAGCGCACCCGTCAGGCTTTTATTAATAAAGCGCTCGACGGCTCGAGCGTGGCCGTTTTGCAGCAGTACGCCGAAGGTATTCGCAAGGGTGGATTGCGGACTTCATCCGGTGAAAAATTCGCGGACAATTTAAAGAACATCACTGTGCCGGTGGCGCAGGTGGTTTTTGAAAACGATGCCTTTTCCGAAATTCAGCCGACCAAAAATGATAGCTACAACAAGTTAGGGTCCGAGCAGACTGCGTTTTTTATTTACCCCGGGCAGGGCCACGAAGATTTTATGATGAATGCTCGTTTGGGCGAAAAATTTCGGAGCCACACAGACTGGCTGTTTACGCACGGTGACTCAGGCCCGCTGCCCTGAAATCTTTGGCTCCAAGCCGTAATCCAATTTAAGCCCGAGTGGACCCTGCAAATTGCGGCGCACGCCGTGCAATAAATTTTCGGGCTCGGGCCATTCCGGATGATTGCGCAGGCCCCAAATCAATTCGCCTTCGCTGGGAACGCCGAGTTGGTGGGCGGAGGTGCTTTGGATGTGCAAAAATTCCATGCCGCTGGCGAGCGCCTCGCTCAAGGTAAGCTCGCGGGCCTTTTGGTGGCGCAAGGGAATCCAAAATGGGGTGCCGGCCAGATCAAAAGTAGGTACCGAGCGAATGGGCTGACCAAGGGCGCGAGCGAGTCCCTGCAAAAAGGCACTGCTCATGCGAATACCCGTAAAAGCTCCGGGGCCGGTTACGCCGAAGAGGCCAGTGATGTCTTGTTTGGTTTTGCCGGCGCGCTCCAAAAGAATTTCGAAGTGGCGGGCCGTACCGGCAGAGAGCCCGGTGGAATTAGAATCTTCCCACGTGGCTTCGCTTAAAATGACCGTGGCCTGCGGATCGGTTGCGATCCACAGGCCCTGGCTGGAGGTACAAGAAAGTCCGACTAGCATTCACTCTGTTCTATCACGGACGAGCCATGTAGAGCAGCGCTTGACCCTGGGTCACGTTCGGAATCTCGATGAGCATGGCACCTTCCAGGTAGTTGTTCACTACGTAGGTCGAGATGCCGTAGTTCGAACCGAGTTCGATGTACACGTTGGAGCCGCGGAGAGCCATTTCAACGTAGTCGTAAGCGCCGCCCTGTTGCATGACGCCGGGACTCGGCGTGGTCACGCAGGTGCGGAACTCCGAAGTGCCCACGGGAACGCCCGTGCCGGAGAGCACCGCGCCGAAGAGCGAAGCGGTGGAGGGGATGTAGATTTCCCCAATGGCCCCGACGCTCGCGTCGGGTTGCAGATAAAGATCCAAAGTTAGTTTAGCGCCGTTGTTCAGGTTGCCCACCACGGTGCTGCTCTTCTGGCCGAGCGGCAGCGACGTAGCGCCGCAGCTGTTAAAGCCAGCGCCCGCAATCGTCGACGGAGCGACGAGTGTAGGATCGCTGCCACCGCCGCAAGCGGTCAGGAAGCTGATAGCTAAGAGTCCTAAGATTCCCCAAGTTTTATTCGTTTTCATATATCCCCCAAAATCCCCTAAGTTAATTTACGATGCCGGACAGTTCGGTGCTGAAAGTACCGAGCTGTGTGGTCTTCGAAGTATTGTTCAAAATCGCCATGGCTTGATCCACCAACGTTTGCGTAGGCGATACGTAAGACTGGTTGTACCAGTAGGTCGTCGGGAAGTTGTAACCCATGCACTGGGCGGCGGTGTACACGCCATTTTTGCACTTGTTCGCGGCTTCCTGAGCGGCCTGCGTGATCGCGTCTTGTTGCGACGGGAAGTTATAGTAGCTAATGGTACCGGCGAAGATGCCCGTAGCCGTAGGTGCCGAACCCTTCACGCGGATAAAGCCGTAACCGTCGTTGAACACGATATCGATGTCCGTCGAAGCACTCTGAATTTTTTGGCTGCCGGCGTACACGGTGTTCGCGGGCGTGGAGTAGATACGGATACCAAAGTCGTCTTCGTATTCAATGCGCAAGCTGCCGTCGATGCTGCTGGAGTTGCCCGAGGCGGTAAAACAAACGGTAACGGCGCCTTCGATGTTCTGCACCACGTGGTTAAAGAAGCTACCGAGAGCGGAGGTCGACGTCGTAACGGGCACCGTGCACTGACGGTGCGAAGCAGTCGAAGCAGCCGTCCGCGTGTCGGTCGTGGTTGTCGTAGTGGTCGTGGTCGACGCTGCGTCGTCACTTCCACCACAAGCACCCAAGAACGCTGCGGTGATTAAGGCCAATCCAAGCTTTTTCATAAGTCTATTCCTCATCTCAATAGCTGCATCGATCGTGCCTGAAGTTGGGGGTGTGGCCTAATAATTCAAGTAATTGATTTTAAAGGCGTTTATGTGCCAACTCGGGTTGGTTGGGGGCTAAGTGTCTATCCACCGAACAGCCAACTGTATGGGGATTAGACACTCGCTCGCAAAATACGGGCAGCATGTTAAAACTGAAGTCCTTCATGGGGGCTAATGGGTGGGGCAGGAAATTCATTCTGGGTTTGTTGGGTGTGAGCTGCCAACTTGAGTTGGCGCAGGCTTCGCCGAGCCTCATTGATTCATTCTCCGGCCGCTTTGACGACTTCGAAAATTTTTCTAGTTTCGGACTTTGCGGTTTAGCGCCGGCGAGTGCGCAGTTACCGTACTGTAGTCCGGATCAACTCGCGCAGTTTCGGCGCACCGATTTTGAAATGTCGGGTTTTTTGGTGGCTACCGAATCTACGCTCGATCTTACGGATGCCATTCGCAATCGCAAACTCGATGCGAGCATCCTCGATGATGTGTTCAAAAAATACAACTACTCGGACGTGCTCGTAGCCACGCGGGCGTCGCTCGCCATCAATCATTGGCTCGTGGGTCTGGTGCCCTTCCGGAGGAATGGTCTCTTTCAGGTGCAGAACCCGAGTTTGCCTTTCGCCTCGCTCGTGTACCGCGAAGATTTGTCCCTATTTGTGGGCTATGGATACCACTGGAATTTGGGCGATCGTTTAGCTCTCGATACGGGCTTGCGTCTGAACTATCTGAAGCGCACCCAACTCATTGCCGAAGCCACGGTCGTGGATATTGTGAGTAAACCGGGCTCCGAGATTTTTCAGAAGTCCTCGCTGGCAGGCGTTTTTGCCGACTCGGCTGTTTCGCTACGCTACGGCGACGAAGCCGTGCTGCACGTGCAGGCCTGGGACTTAGGTTCCTTCCAGAGCGGAACGGATAATTCCGATCAGTACCTGTACGTGGTGCGCGATCGCACGCCACGTTTGGGCTGGGGCGCTGCTTGGACTCCGCGCGTGTGGGCGGGCCGCTTGCAGGTAGGCGGCGAGCTCTTTCAGTTCCTAAATTATCCGAACGCCTTTGCTGACCAGTGGGTAGGTACTTTGTCGTATTTCGTGGGGCCGCTTCGCGTGCTGAGTGCCGTGCGCCCCGGACTTTTTCGCTCGGGCATGGGGCTGCGCTTTGGTGGCTATGAAGTGTCGGTGGCCAACGAATGGATCAACACTATACAAACCGGGCGCGAAACGCAGCCGCGTCTCATTCTGGGAGTGGCGGCAGGACTATGAAAAAGTTTTTCCGTTACGGTGTGAGTTTTGTTCTTCTGTGTTGCGCCGGTGCGGCCCAGGCCCGCACGCCAACCTACGACGAGCTCAAGAATTTTTCCTCGCGCTACGAAGACCGTATTCGCCAGGAGGGGCTGAGCTACATGGTCGGCGGCGGTCTTGGCCTGGCGGCTTCGGTGGGACTGGGTATTCGGGCCAGCGAATTGGTGCCCAAGATTGGGTACAGCCTGATGCAAGTGCTCAGCTCGGCTGCGCTGGTGCATGGATCCGTGCTGTATTACGTGGGCGACGGCTTCACGAACCAAATGGATTCCCTACATGCGCTCGATTTGAATTTGAAGAAGCAGGCTTCGCTTAGCAATGCGCAGCGAGCCGCCATTATGAACGCGGAAATTGAGAGCATCATTGAACGCGAGCAAGATCGCCGCCGGCGCACGCGGCAAATTCGCGGCGCATTGGAACTTGCCACGGCCGGCTCGGCCGCCGCCTCGCTGGCCTTTGCCAACGTGCGCAGTTCCTCATCGGATCTCGTGTTGGGATTCATTGTGATTGTCTCCGCGTCGGGGGGAGCGGCGGACTTAATCAATGCCAATTCCGACGACGCCATTGAGGCGTTGACGATTGGTCTGGCTCCCGTGGCGGGCCCCGGGGTTTCGATTGCTTATTCTTGGTGAGCAACTTCGGTTGGCGCGCTCGTAGGTTCCGTGGTTACGGGGGGCGGCGCTGAAGTTGGATCGAGGGCGCAAACTTTGGCGACTAGCTTTTGGGCCGAAGCACCGCGGGGCGTGCTGGAGTCGAGCAACTCGTCTATGACGGTCCAGGTTCCCGAATCCATCAGTATGGCTACCGATTTACGCAGGCGTTCGCGGCCCCGTCGCTGGGCCGTGTCGGGATCCTTGCTGCTAACGGTGAGTCCTTCCTCGAGCACGGTGAGCGAATCTTGAATTTGCGAGAGGCGTAGTTTGAGGTTGCCCGCGTCTTGCGCGCAGAGACGATCGCGCTGAAGTTTGAAGTTCAAAGGATCCGCTTCGCCCACGAGCAAGCGCGCCCGATCCACCAAACGAATGGTGGAGAGAATTGCCAAGTAAATACGCCCGCCCTCGCTACGTTCCGAAGCCGCTACGGCTTCCTCGCGTAGAGTGCGAATGGCTAAGTCTAGCTGGTGTAATTGATCATCGCTTAGGCTGGGCGCCGAGCGAAACACGTCCACCACGAGTGAAATTCCGAAGGCAAAATTTGAGACGGGCTCGATGCCCGTTAGGAAGTCTTCCTGGTCGCGTGAGGACTGGTCCACTTTTTCGCCCGTGCCGATGCGTGAGTAGAGTTCGTCGATAAATTTCTTGGCGTGCTCAAGTTCCCGGGCGCGAATCTCCAGCTTCTTGCCGGTGTCCAAAAACACCTGCAGCCAGTCTTGAAGTTTAATGCCGGCGCGCTGGGAATACAGCGAAGCTAGAGTAGTCCGGGCCTGAGAGTTTAGGGGGTCTGCAGCGAGACTGGCGTTGAGTTCGGTCTCGGCGCGCGCTTCGTCGCCCGCCGTCAGAGCGTTCAGGGCTTCGCGCAGGTGGTTCTTGCTTAGCTCTTGCGGGGTCTCCTGCGGCTGTCCGCCCTTTTGGCAGGCCGTAGTGAGAGTCAAGATGGAAAAGGCCAAGCAAAGACGAAAGCGCATGCGTCTTTGGTAACAAGACTCATGCCATCGCGGGAAGCGCGTAAAGGCCGCGATGGGGTCACATCACCCTATGTGAACGCCCACGCGGCCTAACAGTGTGCAAAAGATGAACAGTCTAGGTTCTTAATTCGAAGGACCGGTAAAACGACCCAGGCGCAGCGCTTGACCATTGCGTACTACGGAAAGAATTCCGTTCCATGCATTGGCGCGCATGCCAGCTTCGTCATTCGCGGCTGCACGCTGCGCGGTGAGCTTGAAGTCGCCCGGACGTTGATCGGCCGCTGCGAGGGAAGCTTCGAGGGTGTCTTGGCTGCCCACACGGCGAATCACGGCCGACTTCGCTACGAGTTCACGCGTGAGCGTGCTCGAGGCACCGTTTCTCATGGTAACAATAAAATGCATTTCCACATTGGCGCTATCGGCATCGATGTTCTTGGCCGAACTCAGTTTCAGTTCAGCACTAATGGCGCCGGAACTATTCGCTACTTGAAACGGGTCTACCGCTTGATCGGTAAAGAGCAGCGGAATGACTTCGTCGCTACGCAAGGCCGGATCGGGGTCTAGCGTGAGCGTCATGGTCTGTTGAGGGAAGCTGGCCGATGCCGAGGCATTCGGGGCACCGTAGGTGCCTTGGCCCGAGCCATTCGGAATCGAAGTGCCAGGAAAGCCGGGATAGTTACCCTGGCCCGCGTTCGGCAGGTATCCGCCCGGAGCGGGCATGGGCGTGAGCCCCGGATTTCCCGGAGGCGGGACGTTGCCGCCTCCTCCGAACAAGTACGAGTCCGAGCAAGAACTTAGGGCGACCAACGTTAGGGTGAAAAGGGTACTTTTTTTAATGGGTGTCATAAATCCACTCAGAACTCTGCGGGAACTATGCCAACCGTCGCTGGGGCTTCGTGCGAGTGCGCGCGGTGTAGGGGGCGTAAAGCAACTAAACAGTGAGTGGCGTTTTTTGTCCGCCTACCAGTTAAAGGTAAGGGCTTGTTGAACTAGGAACTGCTGCCGGGGGGCGGGGAGCGTTGCGCGGGAGCGGCCGCCGTAGGAGAGGGCCAAGTAGGTCCGGCGCATATCGATTTCAATCTGTTGTACGCCTTCGCGGCGGGCCGCCGCGGTCTGGCGGCCGTGGTGCGATTCAATCCACTGATAAAAGGATAGGGCAAGAGTGGCAATGTCCTCGGGGCTTTGTACGCGGCCCTGCATCCAGGCCCATTCCGTATAGCGCGCGAGGACAGTCTTCATAAGACTCTCTTCGGTAGGCCATACAAAACTTTAGAGCAACTATTTTGACGTTAGCGGTAGAACTGCTTCATGTACTCGAAGGACGGCCGGGGCTTACGGGCAAGGTTGTGGCTGTAGTCAATTTCCACCAGTCCAAAGCGAGGGGTCAAACCCTTGGCCCATTCAAAGTTATCCGTCAGCGTCCAGTGCAGGTAGCCAATCACATTCACTCCTTCGCGCATGGCTTTGGCCATGTAGAACAAGTGTGAGCGAATGTACTCTTCGCGGAAGCGGTCCTGCGCGTCGGCCACGCCATTTTCGCTGATCAAAATGGGAAGCTTGTACTGGGCGGCGTCTTTGAGCGCTAAGTACATGCCCTCGGGATACATTTCCCAGCCGATGTCGCTCTTGGGGCCGGGGCCTTCGGAGAGTTCAAAGAAGGGCGCGGCGAGTTTGGTGCCCAGAAAAGTGCGGCCGTAATAGTTCAAGCCGATGTAATCCAGCGTGGAACGCTTTTCTGGAAGGGCAATGGTGTCGTTTTCGGGCCAGAGCGCGCCGGGCATCCAAAAATTAAGTTTACCGGTCGTGAGGGCCGTAAGAATTTGCCGATTGAAAGCCCAGTCCACAGTTTTGGCGAGTGGCCCGCCGGTGATGTCTCCGGGTTTGCCTTCGAAGAGGCGCCAGTGTTTGGCGATACTCATCTTAATGGGCAGCTTCTCGGCGCGAATGCGACGCACGGCTTCGATGTGCGCGCGCGCTAAATTCGCGGCGGCTTTGATAGCTCCTTGGAAGTCGCCCTTTTTACCCGGAGGCCATTCGCCCGAAACGTAGCTGGCGTTGCACAGGACCATGGGTTCGTTGAAGGTCATCCACCAGGTTACGCGCGCGGGCGAGGCCGAAAGGCGGCGCACCACGCGCACGGAATAGGCAGCAAATTGATTCACGAAGTCCTTGGCCAGAATGCCACCTTCATCCGCAAGCCATTGTGGCAGCGTGTAGTGATGGAGCGTTACGACGGGTTCCAAACCACGGGCGCGCATGGCGACAATCATTTTTTCGTAGTGGGCCAAGGCCGCTTCGTTCCACTGACCGGGGGCGGGAACTAAACGCTCCCAGGCAATCGAAATGCGAAAAGTATTGGAGCCAAGTTCCTGCGCGAGTTTGAAATCTTCATCGTAGCGGTTCCAAAAGTCGGTGCCGCGATCGCCGGTGGTGCCGTCAACGATGGTGCCGGGCTTTTTGACCCAATCGGTCCAGTCAGAGGGAGCCGGGCTGCCTTCCACCTGAAACGCCGCGTTTGCCACGCCCCACATGAAGCCACTCGATTTAGTTGGCAAGCCCTGGACGAGTTCCGGAGTTAATTGCGCGTGCGCAGCGGCCGAAAAAATTAGAACGAGAGTCAGAAGGTGCTTCATGGACCGGTGTCTCCTAGGAGCACAAGTCTACCAAGGCTTGGTCGATCTCCGCAAATTTGAACTTGTAGCCGGTCGTCATAGCCACTTGGGGCAACACCTTTTGGCCCGTCACCAGAATTTCCGCCGAGCCGCCGAACAAAATGAAGAGAGCAAAGGGCGGAACGGGCAGAAAAGATGGCCGGTGCAGAGCGCGGCCCAGAGAGTGAGAAAATTCTTTGTTCGTGACCGGATTGGGTGCCGTTACGTTCACGGGTCCCTTTACTGATTCATTTACGAGCGCATGACCAAGAATGCCAATGACGTCGTCCAGGTGCACCCAAGAGAACCATTGGCGACCATTGCCAATGGGACCGCCCACGAAAGCTTTGAAGGGCGGTAGCATTTGTTTGAGTGCGCCGCCCTCGCGGCCGAGCACCACGCCAAAACGCGCACATACCACGCGAATGCCGTGTGCTTGGGCTGCGAGCGCCGCTTTCTCCCATTCGGCGCACACGCCCGCAAGAAAATCGTGCCCAACGGCATCGCCTTCCTGCAAGTTTTCGTCGCCGTGCGGGCCGTAATAACCAATGGCCGATGCGTTCACTAGTGTTGCTACTTTGCCGCCGGCCAGGCGCGCTTTGGCAAGCGCTTCCACAATTTTTTGCGTGCTCTCTACTCGCGAGTCGCGAATGAGTTGCTTGTACTGTTTGCTCCAGCGGGGTCCAAAAATAGGTGCGCCGCCTAGGTTAATAACGGCATCGGCGTCCGCAATTTTTTTGTTCCAATCGGGATCCTTGCGCACGTCGCTCGTGATAACCGTGTGCCCGCGACGGGTGAGGTCGCTGGCCAGGGCGGGTCCAATAAATCCGGTGGCGCCAAACAAAATGACTTTCATGGGTCCTTTATAGGCCGGGGCTACCGAAACTGTCACCGTTTGGTAAAGTAGGCGTGAATGAGCGCTGAAGTTTACGGGAATTCTCCTGCTGCAGCCTATACGGCCGCTCTGCTCGCCTCGAGTCGAACGGCGGTAACGTGGTGCGTGACGGCATCCGATGCGAGCCTTCGTCCGGCCCTCCTGCGTGGTCCCGTGGTGGGCTCTTTGCGACGTTTGCTGGCGCGGCACCACGTTTCCGTAGATTTTTTGCTTCAGGCACCCGAGCTCGAGTACTGGGGTGTGGCGGGCCGACCGCTGAGTCGCTTCAATTTTAATTTCTTGAGTGGCGAGTCGGATCGCTGGGTGAACGTGGGCGTGCTGATGCAGCACCTGGGCGAGCTAGCGCAGCGCTTGGGAGTGACGGTACGCACGGTGCCCTCCTTTCCGGCTTGGCCCAGCGTGCCTCCCGCGGACACGATTAGCTTTGTGGATGTGGAGGACTCCGAAGTGCCTCACTGGCCCATGGGGCCGGCGGTGGCCTCTTCTCTTCTGCAGAAATGGCAACTGACTGAGGTGTGGTTTGCGCAAACGGGGGGCGAGATCATGCCCCTGAGTCAGTTCATGCCCATCGATGGCAGCATTGCTTGCTTGGAGCCGTCCTCGGAAGGCGGATACGTGCTCACGCTGTTGTCTAAATCTCGCTACTCCATTGAGCGCGCGCTTGGGCAATTAACGCAGCCGCGCGGCACGGGTCCTCGCTTTTGGCGCGCGCTGGCGCTTATGAATCCCAGTCCGCGGCGGAGGGACGTGATTTTAACGAGCGGCCCTTCGCGACAGAATTTGCCCGAGGCCTTTGCCCTGGGTGCTTCGATTGGACTGCATTCGCCCTGTGTGAATTTACGCGTATCGGATTCGCTGGAGCAGGCCGAGCGCCTGCACGATTCGCTCCTGAACTCGCAGGTGAGTCCCGAGGAATGGCGCCGGGCCGAAGCCAAGCGTTTTTTGGCGGTGGAACGTAAAGTTCACCTATGGGAAAAACTGATGTTCTCGGAGCGCTTCCACGATGACGCCCTCACGGCCGCGTCGTATTTGCCCCGGCCCCTGCGAGATTACCTTAAATCGCCCTTCTGAAGCTCCGCTTTCCTGTGCTAAACCTGGAATCCAGATTTAAACCAAGGAGGCCTCTCACTAATGGAAACACTTGTCGCAAAAAAAGCGCCCTACTTTGAAGGCGAAGCCGTTGTCGGCGCCGATATCAAAAAAATCAGCATGAACGATTACAAAGGTAAGTACCTTTGCTTGTTCTTCTACCCCCTGGACTTCACTTTCGTTTGCCCCACGGAACTGCATGCGTTCTCGGAAAAGTACGACGAATTCAAAAAGCGTAACTGCGAAGTGCTCGCCGTTTCCATCGACAGCGCTTTTAGTCACGCGGCTTGGCTGCGCACCCCAAAAACCGAAGGCGGCATTCAGGGCGTGAAGTACCCCATTCTCGCCGACATTCACAAAACGGTGGCGCGTAGCTACGGTACGCTCAACGAAGAAGCGGGCGTGGCTTTCCGTGGTTTGTTCCTCATCGACAAACACGGTGTGGTGCAACACTCACTGGTGAACAACCTACCCCTCGGCCGCAACGTGGACGAAGCCATCCGCACTCTGGATGCGATTCAGTACCACGAAGAAAACGGCGAAGTGTGCCCCGCCAACTGGCACAAAGGCGAAAAAGCCATGAAGGCCGACCAAGCCGGTCTCAAAACTTACTTCAGCAAGTAAGTCGCTCCTAAAATTAGCTAGTGCGCAAAGGCGTCTCGGCTCCGGCCGGGGCGCCTTTGTCGTTTAGTGCGCGAGTGATCGTACAAAATCGGATGCCGGGCGCGCGAGAATTTCGGCGGGGCTGCCCGTTTGCTCAAGGGCGCCGCCGTTGAGGATGGCGAGTTGGTCGCAAAGTTCGGAGGCGTCCTTCCAGTCGTGGGTGACGATGATGGCGGTCATTTTGAATTCGCGCTGGAGGCGGCGAATTTCGGTGCGCATGGTGGCACGGAGGTTGGCGTCGAGGTTGGAGAGCGGTTCGTCGAGCAAGAGCAATTTGGGTTTTTGTACGAGGGCGCGAGCCAGGGCCACGCGTTGTTGCTGTCCGCCGGAGAGTTGAGCGGGCATGCGCTGGTCGAGTCCGTCGAGTTTAACGGCGGCCAGGGCGGCCAACACTTCGGCGCGAAGTTGCGTGTTGGGAACTTTGCGAATACGCAGCGGGAAGGCCACGTTCTCGAACACATTCATATGCGGCCACACGGCGTAACTCTGAAAAACCATGCCCACGTTACGGGCCTCAGGTTCCATACGAATGCCCGCGGCCGTATCTACGAACACTTCGCCGTTTACCTTAATGCTGCCGCTCGTTGGGCTTTCGAGTCCCGCCAGAATGCGCAGCAAAGTTGTTTTGCCGCAGCCCGAGGGGCCCAGCAATCCCGAGAACTCACCGGAACGAAGTTCGAAGTTTAAATTCTTCAGTACCGGCGCCGAAGCAAAAGTTTTGGTGAGGTTTTGAATAACGATGCTCATGCGGAAGAACTCCTTGTGCGCAGCTGCGCCACGGCCCACTGCAGGGCGAAGACAGCAACAAAAACCAAAGTGCCCACAACTGCGGCCGAGCTGCGATCCGCATAGTCGTGCAATTGAAAGAGCAATACTCCAAGATTTTCGGTGCCCGGTCCGTAGAGCAACACGCTCATGGTCAGTTCGGACAAGCAGGGAACCAAACACAACACGGCAGCGGCCATGAGGGCCGACTTCAGTAAAGGAATCCAAATGCGGCGCAAGAGTTGCCAGCGTCCGGCGCCCGCAAGGCGGGCGGCTTCAATGAGGGACGAATGCACGAGCTCGACGGCACTGCCCACGTTGCGCAGGCCCAGCATGAGATACTTAAGCGCGTAGGCCAACACGAGAATGCCCAGGCCGTTGGCGAGCCAGCGCCCACCGGGAACAAAGCTGGTGGTTAAAATAAGCAAGAGTGCGAGCACCGTGCCGGGCAATGAATAAAGCAGCAGACTAGCGCCCTCGACATGCTTGCGCAGACGCGAAGCGCGGCCCAGAACTTCTACCACCACCGCAACGACGACAATGCACAGGGCCGCGAGCAGCGACGCCGTAGCACTGTTGCGCAGGGCCGTGTAAAAATCGGGTAGCTCAAGGAGCACTCGCTTCCAAGCATCGAAACCCCAAGCTTCTCGCGCAAAGCTCCCGGGCTGAATTTGAAAACTCGCGGCAATCAGCGCCGCGCCGGGAAGAATCACCAGCACGAACACTAAAATGCTCAGCAACAAGATCAGCGGAGCGCGGCCGCGCCCCAAAGACACCAGCGAGGGCCGTGCCGCCTTGCCCGTGACAATGGCCGCCTGTTGGCCCAGGGCGCGCTGGGCCACGATGGAGAGTCCGAGCGCCGCGATGGCCACCACTCCCGAAATAAGGAGCGCCTGCTGCAGTGCCTGCGGACTGCCTTCTTTGATGAGGCCGTAAAGCCCCGTGGTGAGCACGAAGACGCGCGCGGGACCGCCAATCATGGCGGGCACGCCGAAGCTCGCTAGCGACGCCAACGCGACGGACACGAGTCCGGCAAAGAGCGGGCCTTTCAGGAGGGGAATGCTGATCGAAAAAAACACGCGCCAAGGCTTGGCGCCGGCCAAACGCGCGGCTTCCTCGAAAGTGGGATCGAGTTTTTTGAGTCCAGCCCGGAAGCTCACGAGCAAAATAGAAAACACGCACGAGGTCTCAACAAAAATAATGCCGCCCAGATGGTAAATGCTCGCCACGGGTTCGTCGCGACCCGTGAGGGAGTGCGCCAGGAGGTTGATCCAGCCCACGCTCGGATTGGCGAGCGTGATCCAAGAAATCGCCATCAAAAAAGACGGAATGGCGTAGGGCATGATGAACAAACGGCCAAAAAAGTTTTTTGCCGGTAGATCGCTTCGTTCGAGTAGCCAAGCCAGCGGCAGCGCCAAGATCGCCGAAAAAAGCGTTACGCCGCCCATGACTCCCAGCGTGTTGAGAGCAATCGAAATCCAGTATTCGGTGTTCACGTCACTTCAAAACGGTGCTTTGGAATAATTCTTTGGTGGGTTGCTTTTGATTGGCCCAGCCCTCGAAGGTTTTCATGTCCCAGGCTTGCATCTTCATGGCGTTCCATTCGGGACCGTTGCTTGGCTTGGGGGCATTCACGATGGGCGAGTACATGTTGGCTTTGATTTGCAAGTCCATCGCCGCGGGCGCGCCCAAGAACCAGTCCACGACGCGTTTGGCTAGCTCGGGATCGTGCGTGCTGCGAAACGCAGCAATGGGCGAGGGCATGGGCAGTGCGCCCTCCTCGGGAATCACGAACTCTACGTTGTTCAAATTTTTATCCTTCGCGGCCAAAATGTTCTCAATGAGAATCATGCCCACCGGTCGTTCTCCCGTTTGAATGCGCGACATCACGGCACCGTTGCCGCCGGCGGCGAGCATGTCGCTCGCGCGGAGATCGGCAAAATATTTATCGCCCATCATGTTCTTTAAAAACAAAATGCCGGTGAGCATGGTGCCCGACTCGAGGGGCGAAGGCATGGTGATTTTGCCCTTAAAGCGGGGGCTCAGCAGATCCTTAAAGCCTTTGGGTTTGTCGGCCTCTTTAATTTTGTCTTTGTTGTACGCCAGAACCATAAGGCCGTAGCGGCTAACGGCAAAAGTTTTGTCCGGATCAATTTCGCGGGCCGGCAGTTTGGCCAGTGCGGGCACTCCCTCGAGGGAAAGCAGCTGATTCTGTTGTTTGAGTTGCTGAAAGAAAAACATGTCGGCCGTCATGAGCATGTCGGCCTGTGTTTTGCCGGCGCTCAGCTCGGCCTGCACTTTGGCCGCTACGTTTTCGGAGCCGCCCTGGAAGAATTTAAAGTCCACTTCCGGGAAAGCTTTTTCCAATGCGGATTCGTAACCCGCTAAATGTTCCTTGTAGATGCTGGTGTAAATCCAAAATTCTTTTTTCTGCTTTCCGCCCGTGCAGGCGGAGAGAGAGAGAATGGTCAGTAAACCCAGTAGCTTCTTCATTGGATTCCCTTTGCTTTAAGGTAGGTCATAAGGGCGGCCGGATCGTCCGAGATAATGCCATCTACGCCCAGGTCGACCAGCTTCTGCCACACGTCGGGCGTGTTGGCCGTCCAGGGGATCACTCGCACCTTGGCGGCATGGAGTGCATCCACGTCGGACTTCTTCAACAGCTCCCACTTGGGCGAGAGGATATTGGGTTGGTATTTTTTTGCCAGTGCCGTCATGTCGGCGGCGGGGTCCTGATCGAGCACCGAAATGCGCGCAGTGGGTTCGAGTTTGCGTACTTCCACGAGCGTGCGGTGATCAAACGATTGCACGACCACGCGGGGGAACATTTTATTTTTGCGCAGGCTCTTCACCAGGAGCGAAGCAAACTCGGGTGGGGTGACGGTGTATTCGGGATGGTCTTCGAAGCTCTTGGTTTCGATGTTGAACTCAACTTTTTTGGCGTGCGGATGTTTGGAATTGCGCACGAGGGCAAAAACTTCGTCGAGGGTGGCAATGCGCAAACCCTTAATGCGATTTTGCTTGGGGAATTTTTCGTGCGGCAAGCTGCCACAATCGTAGCTTTTAATTTCGGCGAGGGTAAGGGAATGAATGAGCACGGGCTCCTTCATTTTTTGTTCACCGGGGGCGAGGCAGCGCTCCGGAGGCAAAACGGGATCATGATTCACCACGAGCACGCCGTCTTTGGACACGCCCAAATCCATCTCGAGCGTGTCGACACCCGTTTCAATGGCGTAGTTAAAGGCGGCCAAAGAGTTTTCGGGATAAATTGCCCGGGCTCCGCGGTGTCCTTGCACCTCGATGGGAGCGGCAAAAGCGCGCAAACTTAGGAGCGAAAGGAGTAGGATCATGCCCGCATTGTAGCGGGGAGTTTGGGCTTCCACCAGGTCTCGTTGGTTTTGTACCAATCTACCAAATCGTCGATGCCAGCTTCGAGCGACCAGCGGGGTTTCCAGCCGAGTTCGCGCACCACTTTGGCGGGGTCCATGCTGTAACGCCAGTCGTGACCTTTGCGGTCTTCAACGAATTTTAATCCGTCGGCTTCGGTGCGGCCGAATTTTTTAATGAGCAAATGGGCCATTTCGATGTTCCGGCGTTCGCCGAAACCGCCAAAATTATAAACTTCGCCCTTTTTGCCCTTGGTGTAGGCCAGCCAGATACCTTCGGAATGGTCCTCTACGTGCAGCCAATCGCGCACGTTGCGGCCATCGCCGTAGACCGGGATTTTTTCGCCACGCATTAGTTTGGTGATCGCAAGCGGAAGGAATTTTTCGGGGAACTGGTAGGGGCCGTAGTTGTTCGAGCAGCGTGTGATGATGGCATCTAAGCCGTGCGTGTGCACGTAGGCGCGCACGAAGCAGTCGGAAGCGGCCTTGGACGCCGAGTAGGGTGAGTTCGGAGCCATGGGTGTCTCCTCGGTAAAGGAGCCGGTGTCGCCGAGGGTGCCGTAGACTTCATCCGTGGAGACCTGCAGGTATTTGAGTCCGTAGATGCGAGCTATTTCGAGCAGATTCAGTGTGCCCTGCACGTTGGTGGTCGCAAAAATCTGGCTGTCCTCGATGCTGCGGTCCACGTGGCTCTCGGCGGCAAAGTTTAGAATGCCGTCGATTTTGTGTTCCTTCACGAGGGATTCAACTAATTTGCGGTCGCAAATGTCGCCCTTCACGAAGACGTGTTGGGGGTGCTTCATGATGGGAGTCAGGTTATCCAAGCACCCGGCGTAGGTAAGCAAATCGAGACTGACGATTTTGCCGGGGCCGAGCACGGGCTGGCCCAGGCCGGCTTTGCGGGGGGCGCCCAAAAGCATCCTTACAAAAGCGCTACCAATAAAGCCCGCGGTTCCGGTCACAAGAAGATTCATCCGCGCCAGGGTAGTGGAGCGGCCCCAGGCTTGTCCAGCCACGCGCCGCACTGTAGTCTAGCGCCCATATGAAAGGCATCATTCTCGCCGGAGGTTCTGGCACCCGTCTTCACCCCATGACCACCATTGCGAGCAAGCAAATGCTGCCGGTCTACGACAAGCCCATGATCTACTATCCCCTGGCTACGCTCATGCAGGCGGGCTTGCGGGACATCCTGATTATTTCTACGCCCAAGGACGTGCCCTTGTTTCAGTCGTTGCTGGGCGATGGTTCGGATTGGGGCCTGAAGCTGAGTTACAAAGTGCAACCTTCGCCCGATGGCCTCGCGCAGGCGCTTATTTTGGGCGAGGAGTTTCTGGCGGGCGATTCGTGCTGCCTAATTCTGGGCGACAACTTGTTCTACGGCCACGGTTTTCCAGACCACTTGGCCCGCGGAGTGAGCCTTAAGAAGGGGGCGCTGGTATTTGGCTACTACGTGACGGATCCCGATCGCTACGGCGTGGTGGAGTTCGACGCGCAGGGGGTGGCCAAGGGCATCGAAGAAAAACCCAAAGCACCTAAATCTAACTACGCGGTGCCCGGTATTTATTTTTACGACGGCCGCGCCCCGGCTTTTGCCAAGGCCCTTAAACCCTCGCCGCGCGGCGAGTTAGAAATCACCGATTTGAATTTGTGTTACCTGCGCGAAGGTTCGTTGCGGGTCGAAAAACTGGGACGGGGCTTAGCGTGGCTCGATACCGGCACGCCCGATAGCTTGCTCGAAGCAGCGCAGTTTATTTCGGTCATCGAAAAACGCCAGGGGCTCAAGGTGTGCTGTCCGGAAGAAATTGCCTATCGCTCCGGATTCATATCGCGCGATCAACTGCTCACACTTGCTGAGCAACGCAAGAAAAGTGAATACGGTAAATATCTGTTGAAGGTGGCGACCGAAGCATGAATCGCATCGAAACCGGTATTGAAGGACTCGTCATTCTCGAACCTAAAGTCTTTGGCGATGAGCGGGGTTTCTTTATGGAAACTTTTAACGCCCAAGTCTTTAAATCGCTCGGATTGCCCACGAATTTTGTGCAGGACAACCATTCGCGCTCCCAGCGGGGCGTGTTGCGCGGGCTGCATTCGCAAAATCCGAATCCGCAGGGAAAGTTGGTGCGCGTAGTGACGGGCGCCGTGTGGGATGTGGCCGTGGATGTACGCAAGGGTTCGCCGACCTTCGGAAAATATTATGGTCTCGAGCTGAGTGCCGAGAATAAAAAAATTTTTTACGTGCCCGAAGGTTTTCTGCACGGCTTTTGCGTGCTCTCGGACACGGCGGACTTTGTGTACAAGTGCACTGCACTCTACGCTCCGACCAACGAAACGGGCGTGCACTGGGCCGACCCTACACTGAATATTCCGTGGCCCATCAAAGATCCGCTTGTATCCGGCAAAGACCAAAAACTGGGAAGCCTCGCCGACTACCGCAAACTCCACCAGCTCTAGCGCCGTCGCGAAGCTTTAAAGGCTGAGTATGGCAGAGATGCAGAGTTTAATGTTGTGAAGCGTTGTTTGGTCGCATTGTCCTAAAATTTCGACAGACCTTAGCTCCCCTAATGGAAAAATTTTTAAATTATCAGCCTGGGCGCTTCCGAGATAAAGACTATCCAGAAAAATCTCGAAATGAGATGTCGGAGCTGTCTTGGTCACCGAGCAAGCCCATACACGTTCGCGCTTTTGGTTATACTGGCCGGGCGATAGACTAAGCCACATGTCCTCACCCATTAGAAACAAACAGCCCGTTTGAAACTGTGAAAAAGAGATTGACTCTAATTCATAGTCATCTGCTTTCTCCAGGTAGCGACTTAGCGGTGGGCGTGCGAAGCTGGGACTCGAAACCAGAAGGCCGTCCGGGTGAATCGTTATCTCTACGGGATATCCAATGGATATCCCGACCGCGCGACTCATTGACTGTGGCAGTCGCAGACCGATGCAGTTTCCCCATTTTCGGATGATTCTTTGGCAACTCATGGTTTGGCCGAAGCAATAAGGGGACCAGGCCTGGGTTTAGTTCCAGGGGAGGAGCTCGCGGTTGGCGAAGGGGGGTTGCAGCGTGGGGGTGGTGTCGCCCAGTTTTCCCTGAGTCAGGAGCTGCTCGTAGTAGGTGACGTAACGGCGGGCCATGTCCAGGTGCGTGAATCCATTTTGGAGCACGTGATCGCGACAAGCCTGGGGCGAAAATTTTTCGGGGTTCCGCAGGGCGGTCGCTAAATCATCGGCATTTACGCTGAGAACCCCTACAGAGGGAGCTACGATTTCGGGCAGCGATCCGTACGGCGTGCCCAGCACATAGCATCCGCTCACGAGGGCTTCCGTGAGGGCCAGGCCAAAAGGTTCGTGCCAACGTACCGGAAAAATAAGGGCGCGCGCGGTGGTGAGAACTTCGCGCTTTTGTTCGTCGTTGGCCATGCCGTGGTAGCGCACGCCGCGCCAGCGCGGCAACAGGCGGTGCAGGTTCAGCGGCCAGTCGCGGCTGCCCAGAACTTCGAGCTCCACGTTGGCGGCGCGCGCAACTTCAATGGCCCCCGCGAGGTTTTTTACGCGCCACGAAGCTTTGGCCAGAAACACGGCGTGATCTTTGCGCTGGGGACAAAAGGAATAGTCTTCGGCATTAATTCCGTTGTGCACGTACTGCGCCGAACCGTGCATGGCCGCATGGTGCCGAGAAACAAAAACGGTGTTGGGATGAAATTTTTCGCCCATTTGGCCGGTGCCGCCGATCGTCACCAAGAAGGGTTTGTTTAGCGAGAGTCGGGGCGTGTTCCAGAGGTGCAGCACATCAACGTCGGCCGGGACTTGCTCGGGCCAGCGCGAGAAATCATCGATTTCAATGACTTCACCAAAATCTAATTTGGATCCGCGCGCGGCCAGCAAGACTACTTGGTGCCCCAGCGCATGCAAACCTTGGCATAACCAGTACACCACGCGCTCCGTTCCCCCATAAGTGCGCGGAGGAATCACGGCATCGTGGTAGAGGGCGATTTTCATGGCGCGATTCTCGGCGCGCAGGCGGGCGAGGTGCGCAGAATGCCGTATTCCGGAACCCATGCGGCCCATTGCGGATTCTCGAGCGGATACGCCTGATGCCGGGCAAAATCTTCGGCCGATAAAATTTTCCAGGTGCGTCCGCGCCAGTACCAAAGGGCGAAGGATTCCATGCGGTATGGGTCCATGGCGTTATCGGCTACGACTACGCTGCAGTTGGGCGGCAGCGCGATAACCTCCGCGGCGATTTCCCGAAACTCTTGGCCCCGATTCGGGAAAGACTCCGCTCGCCGAGAAATCACCACGACTACGACTCCGGCCACCACGAGCGCCGACCAACGTAAAAGTTCAACGTGCTTCGGTGTGCGGCGAAAGAGCGTGCTCAGGAACACGGCGCCCACCGGTGCGAGCGGCAAGTAAACGGGATGGATGTAGTGCGCCAGCTGAAACTTAACCAAGCTAAAGGGCACGATAAAAGCGAAAGCAAAGAGAAAGGAGCAAATGCTCCACTGCGCGAGTGCGGGTGAGCGAGGAAATCCTCGCGAACGGCGCAGTTGAAAAAACCAACAGGCGGGTACGGTCCACCACCATGGCCAACCATTCAGCACCAGCATTTGGCAGTAAAAAAAGACACTGCCACCCTCGAGGTGCGAAGCATCGCCCCGAGTAGAAGCCGCCGAGCGCAGCACTTGGTGAACAAAATACTCGTGAATCCATTCGGGGTGACCGAGGGCGTACATCCGGGCAGCCCACAATCCGAGCGGCGCCAGACAAACTGTGAGCGTGCCGAGCAAAATTAAAAGATTGAATCCCCAGCGGTGCCGCAAGCGGCTGGAGTTGATGGACGAAAAGGCCAGGGTGAGCGCCACGCCTCCCCATGCGCCCAATCCGGCCACGCCCTTAGCGGCGGTGGCCATAAACAAGCCGCAGAACATCAGCAGCGCAGCGCTCCTCCGCTGAAGACCTTCCGTGTCGCGTACAAATTCGTACACACCAATGGCCGCCATGAGCGTGCCTAGCGAAAGTGGCGCTTCCAGCATGCTCGTGGCGGCAAATTTGGTGAAGTGACCAAAGGTGGCCAAAATAAAGGCAGTCCACAGTCCCACGGAGCTGCCAAAGCGGCGTCCGGCCCAGAAGGAAGCGAGGAGAAAGGAAGTGAAACCAAAAATACCGCCAATAGCGCGCGCCGCACCGTCGCTCGTGCCGAGCACGTCGAGCACTTGCGCGCCCCATTGAAAAAAGTAGGGAGGATGCTCCGCAAAGAGCGGAAAAAATCCGTCCGATCCGCTTAACTTCCAGGCTTCGCCCGTCGCCAAAATTTTTTGCGCGAGTCCCGCGTAAAGTGCGGCGTCGGGTTGCAGTCCCGGTCGCGACCAAGTGCCAAAGAAGGTCACGAGACCTAGGACAACGATCCAGAGCGATTGCGAGGGGCGAAGTTTAAGGGACATGTCGCTTGCTCAAACTGAGCGCTGCGGCGCAGATGATCAGGGCGAAGGCAACGTTGTCTTGCCAGGCTGGCTTTTCGCGCAGGTAAAAATACGAGAACACGGCAAAGACGCCGAAGGTGATGACTTCTTGCAGAACCTTCAATTGGGGAGCGCTGAAGTACGCATGCCCAATGCGGTTAGCGGGAACCTGCAGGCAATATTCAAAGAAGGCCACGCCCCAACTCGTGAGAATCACCAGCCACAGCGCTCGGGGCACGCCGCGCAAATGGCCGTACCAAGCGTAGGTCATAAATAGATTCGATCCGATGAGTAAGCCCACGGTCGAAAGAATGCGCATTAGGTCGCTCATGTGGGGACCATGTTTTCAGACTTGAAGGGGCTTGTCACGGGGTGCGGTGACGGAACTCTAGGCGTTCGCGTTTGAGGCGAACTTGGCCGAAGGGAACCACGCGTGTGGAAACATCTGGCAGGGTTTCGAGGGCGGTGCGAAAAGCGCGATTGCAAGCGTACGAAACTCCCAAGGTGTTGGGAGCCCAGAGCTGGGCGCATTTTTGCAGGGTGGCCTTGCTGTAGCCTTCGGGGTTTACGCTCGCGCCGAAGGGATCGTGAAACCAGAGCTCGCACTGTCGCCCGGATTGTACAGCGTCATCGAGCGAGGCAAAGATTTCCGGATCGGGCGCCGTTGCAAGCTGTTGCCGCACATCATCGGCGGTGACGGTTGAAAAATGCGGCCGAAAAAAATCGGCCAAGAAAGCAGATTCCTCCAGCCAGCGGGCACGCCCCAGGCGAAAGGGTTCTTGGTCCCGCTCAATCACAAAGTAACTAAAGCGTAGTCCCGAAAGATGTGCGGCGAGTGTCCACAGCGCCCAATTCGTTCCGGTGCCGAGTCCAAATTCGCCCACGCGCACCGGATGTCCAAGGCCAGACGCATGAGCAAGTCCCGGCTGCACGAAGGCCACCCAAGATTCCGTGAAGGCACCTTTGACCGAGCGAAAAAACTCGCCCAACTCGTCGTGCCACAGGGTGGGTGAGCCGTCGGGCGTTTGAATCCAAAGGTAGGGCGAGTTCGCCATCCCTCGACCTTATGTTAAAACTGGAAGCCATGAAACACCTTGTAGGTTCTGCACGTGGCACGCAATCTCTTCATTCGTAAGACAGCGCAACTCGTAGTCCGTCCCCTGGTGCGCGAGGATTATGCGGCTTGGCGTCTGGCGAATTCCACGATGCATCCGGCCCGCAATGCGTGGGACTACGACAATCTTCCATCCGAAAAGTTGAACCGGGCCTTCTTCGCGAAGTTTCTGCGCGATCGCGCTCGGCGCTGGAAGGCCGACAAGTTCTACGATTTCGGCATTTTTTTGCATGGTGGCACTCTGGTGGGCTTTGTGGCCCTCATGGATATTGGCCGGGGTGTCTTTCAAAATGCCTATCTCGGCTACCGTATTTTGAACCGCCACTGGGGACAGGGCTACGGCACCGAGGCGGTATCAGCCGCACTGGACATTGGCTTTCGCGACCTTAAACTTCATCGCATTGAAGCGGGCATTGAGCCGGCGAATCACCGTTCCATTCGCTTGGCGAAGCGTTTGGGGATGCGCCTTGAGGGGCGTAAAAAGCGGGCCCTCTATTTGCGTAAACGCTGGGTGGATATTCTGGCCTACGCCCTTACCTGCGAGGATCTGGGGATTAAGTTTGGGGGCCCCACGCCGGACTACGAAAACCGTCATCGGTAGTCTCTGGGTTACGGGTTATCGTTGCGTCGCCGGGAGCCCCTTGGTAGCAGATGACGCATGGCAGCCAAGGCGCGGCGGTGGAATTACTTCAAAGACCGCCTCATCGAACAGTTCGGGGAAGTCGTTTACAAGGTCGGCATCGACGCTGGCTTCACTTGCCCTAATCGCGATGGCACCAAGGCCTGGGGCGGCTGTGCGTACTGCTCGCAAATCGGCTCACTCTCGCCGCAGCAGGATCCTAATTTAGAAATTCCCGCCCAAATCAAAAAGGGGCAGGGCTTTGCGCGCCGTCGCTACAAGGCCCAAAAATACATTGTCTACTACCAGGCCTTCACCAACACCTATGCGCCCGTGGAGGTGCTGCGCCAGCGCTTTGAAGCGGCGTTGGTGGACGACTCTATTGTCGGCATGTCCGTGGCCACGCGCCCGGATTGCGTAAACGAAGAAAACGCCGCCTACATGGCCGAGCTCTCGCGCCGCCTGCCGTACTTCACGGTCGAACTCGGTTTGCAGAGTGCGTATCAAAATCGCCTAGAGTGGGTGAACCGGCAGGAGTCGGTGGAAGATTTTATTAAGGCCATGGAAATTCTGCGCCGGCACGGAGTGAAGGTTGTGACGCACGTGATTCTTGGCTTTCCCGGCGAATCGCTTCAGGACATGCTCGACACCGCGCTGCTCGCCGATCGCGAAGGTAGTTACGGCATTAAGCTGCAGATGCTCCACGTCATTAAGGGCACCAAGCTTGCGCACATCCACGCCAAGGAGCCGCTCTCGCTCATGAGCATGGAGGAGTACGGCGAGGCGGTGCTGCACATCGTGGAGCGCTTAAATCCTAAATTAGAAATTCACCGCATCACGGGCGAAACCGAAAGCTCGCAGCTCGTGGCGCCGGACTGGGTTAAATTCAAAACGAAGTTCTTCGCTTGGTTCGATGCCGAGTTAGAGCGCCGCGACACTTACCAGGGCCGTCTCTACGCCGCGCCCGAAGCGGCTCCGCAAATTTCGCTTTAAAAAATCTGGCACAAACACGTTGTCCCACCTGAGCTCTTCCGGGGCGCTGGTTTAAGGGGCCGGCGGGGTGTCGAGCGACTCGCGCACGGGGTAGCGTTCGGGGTGCTTGAGCTGGAAATGCCACCACTCGCTCGGGAGCGATTCGAATCCGGCGTTGGTCATGATCGCCTTCAGGCGATCGCGGTTCTGGCAGAGTGCTTTTTCGGTGGGTGAGCACACGTAATCCGTGCTGGCCTTACTCGTAAAATCATCGAACTTGGTGGGCATGGCCACACGCTGGCCCTGTTCGTTGGCGAGCGTCACGTCCAGCGCGGCGCCGCGGTTGTGGTTGCCGCCCTTGGTAGGATTTCCTACGTAGCGGGGGTCGGGCAAAATTTTCCACATCTGCCGCTGCACCGACAGCGGACGGAAACAATCCAGCAATACGAGTTTTAGTTTTTGCGCCGCGAGCGCTGCTTCCGCATGTTTTAAATTTTCGCGCGCTTCGGGCAGGGTAAAACACTCGTCCAAATGAAAGGGGGCGTAGACGTTCTGGTGCAAAAAATTTTCCGTGGTCGCGTAGCGAAGGTCGAGCGAGTAACGATCGCCCTCCACCTTTACGAGCGCGGGCAGGGCGACGCCCGCGTACAGGGCCAGGCGCTGGAGTTGTGGACTAATCCGCACGAACTTCCACTTCCGCGGCGGCCGCCAGAGCATCCATGCGGTCGATGTGCGTGTCGAAGCCGGCAATTTTTACCGCCTTGCCGCTTTCATCGCGGACGATGCAGGCTTTGGACATAATCCGGTGCACGCTGAGATCGGGCCATTTCACGCGGAACATCATTTCGTATCCGGGGCCTTCCGCCAGCGAGTTGAGGATGGTTTGCTTCACCCGGATGCGATCGTCGGGATGAATCGTGCGTAGAAAAGTTTCGAAGTTCCAAATGGGGGGTTCCTTGGAAAATCCATAGAGCTTCAGGTGGGCCATGACCTTCTCGATGGTGTCCGTGGCGAGGTCCCGTTCCCAGGTAATGAGGTTCGTTGCGTCCAGCGCGTAGCGCAGTTGCGCTTCGGAGCGGAGGGCTTTTTCTTCGCGCCGACGCCGACCCGCGAGCAATTGCATAACCAGAAGCCAGCCGGCTCCCGCCACGCCGAGGGCGATAACAGCGCTGGTAGAAATGAGCGCAGTGGCCTGGCGGCCTTTCGATTCGGCGGCCTTCATGGCGGCAGCACTTTGACCCGAAGACTGCTGAATTTTGTAGGTCAAAAAGCTGCGGAGCTGTTTTTCGAGCGCCACGCGCCGCGCTTCAACGAAATTTTGGAGCGTGATGGTGATGGCGATGTAGTTCGGACCCGTGCGGCGCGAGTCGATGGCCTTCTGCAGATAGATTTGGTGCTCCATCTCGGTTTGCTCAATGGCATCCAAATAAGTTTTGCTTTCGCTGGCCGGAAGCTTCTCGCGCAAATCCCGCAGCACGCGCAGAAAATCATTTCGCGCGGCGTTCATGTCTTCCAGGTAAGGCTTCGGCTGCGAGGTGATCAAATAGTGGAGCGCATTGTTAGATTTGCGTTCGGCGTAGTACTGCAGCGTTTCGACGGCTTCGACGTCGCTGTTCTTCAGCGCAATGACATTGTCCTTGGCTGTCGAAAGCGAACGCAGTTCGTAAATAGTGATGGCGCCAAAGATAACCCCGAGAGCAATGATTCCGAGGACTACCAGCGAAATGATTTTCTCGTAGATGTACTTCATTCGCGCTCAGCCCTCTTTTCCGTGGCACTGTTTGAATTTTTTACCCGAACCGCAGAAGCAAGGATCGTTGCGACCCAGTTTGGGTTGAGTGTTCTTCACGGTTCCCGCTTCCTGAGCGGGCGAGCTTTCGGTCTGACCATTCGAACGCTGGGCCTGCGACATTTGTTGCAGGCGCTGAGCCTGGTAATTTTTTAGAAAACTCATGGCTGCGTTAATGCCCGGTTGCGGCGGTGGCGGCGCGCCGGCCTCGGCCAGTTCACCCTCATTGGAGGCGGGTGCACTCGGTGTCGGCTCGGCTTCGGGAGCTTCCAGCGAGGGGCCGCTTAAACGCACGTTCTCGTCTACCCGATTCATGTCCGCTTCACGGCGGCGGCGTTCCACTTCTTGCTCTTCGGGGGTCAGCATGCGCACGGTGTACAAGCGCGTGAGGGCTGACTGACGAATGACCTTATCCAGAAGACGGAAGAGTTCGAAACCTTCCTTGCGGTACTCCACCAGGGGATCCTTCTGGGCGTAGCCGCGCAGGTGAATGCCTTCCTTGAGGTGGTCCAGAGCCAGAAGGTGTTCCTTCCAGTGGTGGTCGATGGATTGAATGAAGAAGTAACGCTCCAGATCGCGAAGGGTTGCTTCGCTAAGGGCTTTTTCTTTTTCGACGTACAGCGCTTGAGCCTTTTCGGTGACCCAGTCCACAACCTTGTCGGCGGCGACTTCCTTGCCGGTGGCGCGCTTTTCGATGTCCGTGCGAGCGGCGTCGTTTAGGTCAATCATAAACGAGGTACGAAGCGCTTCGCTGAGGCCCTTCCAGTCCCAAGCGCCTGATTGTCCGCCCGGAGAGAATTGCGAAACAATATCCACCGCAAACTCGCGCGTAAGATCCATGACCAACGCGCGGGTTTCTTTGCCTTCCAGCACGAGACGGCGCATGGAATAAATAACTTCGCGTTGTTTGTTGAGCACGTCGTCGTATTTGAGCAGGTGTTCGCGTTGATCGAAGTGGTGCATTTCCACTTTCTTCTGCGCGGTTTCGATGGAGCGGGTGACGAGACGATCGCTAATGGGCACGTCCTCTTCCATGCCGAGTTTGTCCATAATCGCAATCACTCGGTCGCTTGCGAAAATACGCATGAGATCGTCTTCGAGCGAAAGGTAGAATTGGCTCGAGCCCCGGTCGCCCTGACGGCCGGCGCGGCCTCGCAACTGGTTGTCGATGCGGCGGGATTCGTGACGTTCGGTAGCGATGACGTGCAGTCCGCCTTTTTCTTTCACTCCGGGTCCGAGAATGATGTCCGTGCCCCGACCGGCCATGTTCGTGGCGATCGTGACTTGGCCTTCGTGCCCGGCGTTGGCAATAATCTCGGCTTCGCGTTCGTGGTTTTTCGCGTTCAGGACGTTATGCGGAATGTTGATGCGCGAGAGAAGCTTCGCAACGCGCTCACTCTTGGCAATGTTCACCGTGCCTACGAGTACGGGACGACCCATTTTATGCTTCTCTTCGATGTCCTTAATGACGGCGCGGTATTTGCCCGCCTCATTGCGGTACACCAAATCGTTCGCGTCGTTACGGATCATCGGACGGTTGGTGGGAATAATGAGAACGTCGAGGTCGTAAATCTTTTTGAACTCGGCGGCTTCCGTGTCGGCGGTACCGGTCATGCCCGAAAGTTTTTCGTACATGCGGAAGTAGTTCTGTAGTGTGATGGTGGCGAGGGTTTGGTTTTCGGCCTCGATCTTCACGCCCTCTTTGGCTTCCACGGCTTGGTGCAAGCCATCGGACCAACGGCGGCCCGGCATCAGACGACCGGTGAATTCGTCGACGATGATAATTTTTCCATCGCGCGAAACGTAATCGACATCCTTCTTGAATACCGAATGGGCCTTGAGCGAAGCGTGCACGTGGTGCACGAGGTCGATGTTCTCGGGGCCGTAAAGGTTGGCAATGCCCAGCAAACCTTCCAGTTTGTGCACGCCGTCCTCGGTCAGGGTGACCGAGCGGTGTTTTTCGTCGAGGGTGTAGTCCAAATCTTTTTTGATGCCGCGCACGGCGCGGTCGGCCGTGTAGTAAAGATCCGTGCTGTCTTCGGACGGGCCGCTGATGATGAGCGGGGTGCGGGCTTCGTCGATCAGAATGGAGTCTACTTCGTCGACAATCGCGAAGAAGGGATCGCGCTGTACGTAGAGCTCCAGATTAGGCTTCATGTTGTCGCGCAGATAATCGAAACCGAACTCATTGTTTGTTCCGTAGGTGACGTCGGCGGCGTACTGTTCCTTGCGCTCGGTGTCGCCCATGGAGTTCAAAATGCAACCCACATTCAAGTTCAGGAACCGGTGAATCCGGCCCATCCACTCGGAGTCGCGTTTGGCCAGGTAGTCGTTGACGGTGATCACGTGCACGCCCTTGCCGGCGAGCGCGTTCAAGTAGCTAGCGAGGGTTGCGACGAGGGTTTTACCTTCGCCCGTTTTCATTTCGGCAATCATGCCTTTGTGCAGGGCCATGCCGCCGATGAGCTGCACGTCGAAATGGCGCATGCCCAGCACCCGCGCGCCGGCCTCGCGGCAGACCGCAAAAGCCTCCACTAGGATGTCATCGAGCTTGGCGCCGTTAGCGAGTTTTTGTTTGAGTTCGCCCGTTTTGGCCTGCAAGGCAGCGTCCGTAAGCCGGCGAATTTGGGGTTCTAAACCGTTGATCTGCTGCACCAGGGGAAGGAGCTTTTTGATTTCCCGGTCGTTTTTTGTACCCAGCATTTTTTTGAGCGCAAGTTGAAGCAGCATAGGGCCCAGAAGCTAGCATCCCCGAGAGCGGTTGTTCTATGGTTTTACGCATGGCACAAAAATTCGTTCGCATAAATTTGTTGCAGTGAGTCTACGTCTCGAGCCCTTGTGAGCTTTCTCGGTAGCGCCTAGGGTTTAGCCGTGAAGAAAATCTGGATCCGATCCAAAAGCTCCCACGCCCAATCTGCCCACAAAACCCTCGCGGACGCTTTCGCCAAAGCGGGCTTCGAAGTGTGCGACGAGCCCTCCGCTAAATTAGATCTCGCCATTTCGGTAGGGGGCGACGGAACCTTCTTGGCGACGCTTCGCGAACTCGGAGCGGAGCGCTTTCGGGTGCCCGTGCTGGGCGTGCATGCAAGTCGGGGACGGGGTTTTCTGCTCCCCATCGCACTTCCCAAAGAAAACGAACGTAAAAAATGGGCAGCGGCCCTCGCGAGCCAAATTAAAAAGAAGCAATTCGGATTCGAAGAGCGCTGGGGCCTTACCGGAGTTATTCATTCCGCTAAGGGCCGGGTGCTGGCCGATAACTTGTGGGCGCTCAATGATTTGGTAGTGAGCCGGAGTACTCTGTCGCGTTTGGTTTGGTTGCGCGTCAGCGTGGACGACCGCGAGCTCTTTGCGCGGCTTCGGGGGGACGGATTTATTGTTTCGTCGGCGTCGGGTTCAACGGCCTACGCTCTTTCGGCCGGAGGGCCGGTCATGCACCCCAGCATGAAAAATCTTCTGCTGACCCCGATATGTTCGCAAAGCTTAGCTCATCGCTCGGTCGTGCTGGGCGAAGACTCCCGTGTCACCATTGAGGTGCTCGATAACGACACGCCGTCCAACGTCACCAGCGATGGACAGGCTGGCCAGGAAATTGCTTCGGGCAGTTGGGTGCACGTGGCTCGCGCACCCAAGCCGGTGAAATTTCTGATTCCCGAGGGCCTTGCGCCCATGAATGAGAGCTTTTTTCACCTCTTGCGCGTGAAGCTCGGATTCGGAGGAGAGTAGTCATGTTGAAGGAACTTAAGGTTCGCAATTTTGCCATCGTCGAGGATGGTCGTTTGGAATTCGACCTCGGACTCACCGCCTTCACCGGCGAAACGGGCGCGGGCAAAAGCTTGCTCTTCGATGCCGTAACCCTACTGCTCGGGGGCAAGGCCCGTTCGCAGATGGTGCGCACCGGCGCCAACTCGGCCGAAGTCGAAGGTGTTTTTGATTTGTCGCAGGACGATGCAAAGCGTGCCTTGGCGGCTGAATTGGGTTTCGAAGTCGATGGCGATGAAGGGCATTTACTTTTCATTCGCCGCGAAATTTCGGCCCTCGATACGGCTAAGAATCGCGTGTGGATTCAGGGCAAGTCGGCTACGCGTTCGCAATTGCAATCGCTGCTCGGTGACTGGGTAGAAGTTTCGGGACAACACGAATTTTTACGTCTGGGCCGCGAAGATTACATTCTCCACGTGGTCGATCAGTTCGGGCAATTAAGCGGCGAGGCCGATCAATTTGCTAAGGCCTTCGCCCTGCACTCGGAACTGGTAACGGAATTTCAAACGGCACGCACGGATCACACCCAGCGGGCAACGCGCATCGACTTCTTGCGCTTTCAGGCCGAGGAGTTGGAGCGCGCCGGCGTGGGGCCCGATGCCGCCCTGGAAGAAGAGCGTCTGCTGTCGCTCCGGGCCCGCTTGGGCAACATCGATCGCATTGGCCGGGCCTTGGAATCTGCCCGCCGTCGCTTGGAAGGCAGCGATGCGGATGGCGATGCTCCGGGGGCTCTCACCCAACTGCAAAGCGCCCTGCGGGAACTTGGCACTTTGCAGGAGCTGGGGGAAGAGTTTCGCGAGCTCGTGGTGGGTTTGGAGCAAGTTGAAAGTCAGTTGGGCGAATGGGCTTCCCGGGTGAATCGCATGGCCGCACAGCTCGAGGCCGATCCCGAAAGTTTGGAGCAGGCCGAGTCGAAGCTTTCGCTCATGATGCGCGTGAAGCGCAAGTATGGCCGCGAAATGGCGGAACTGGGCGACATGCTGGCCGAATCGCGCGCGGAACTGCTGCGCCTAGAAAATTCCGACGAGCGTTTGGCGGAGCTCGAAGCGCGTTGCGAGTCCTCTAAACAGGCGCTCACTAAACTTGCGGACAAGCTGCACGCTCGGCGGGTCGAGGCGGCCGCGGTGCTCGCAAAAGCGTGGGAAAAAGATTTGCGCGCACTCGGCATGAAGCAAGCGCGCCTCAAACTCGAAGTCAGCCGTCTGGCTGACTTCCGTGAGTCGGGCGTCACACGCGTGGAAGCGCTCTTCTCGGCCAACGCGGGCGAGAGCGAACGCTCCCTCGGCAAAGTAGCCAGCGGCGGCGAACTCTCGCGTATTCTGTTGGCGCTGAAGCACATTGTGGCTGGACGGTCGGAAATCGGCATTTATCTTTTCGACGAAGTCGATTCCGGCATTGGGGGCGAAACGGCGCACGCCGTGGCGGCACGCCTACGGGGCATCGCCGAGGAAAACCAGGTCATCGTGGTTACGCACTTGGCGCAGATTGCTGCAGCGTCGCACGCACAATTCCGTATCCGCAAAGTGACCGAGAAGGGCAAAACGCGCACGTTGATTTCGCCCATCGAAGATAAAGAGCGCAGCGAGGAAATCGCGCGCATGTTGGGCGATACGGGCTCCAAGGCGGCCCAGAAGTTGGCCAAAGAACTTTTGCGGCGTGGGGGCGGAGAGAGCCGCGCCTAATTTGGATAGAGGGCGTAACAAAATGGCCGGGGCCTTTGTCGCTCCCGCGTCGCATACCATGTATGGCTTCCTTGGTCGCTTCGCGGCCGCGACCATTTTGTTACGCCCTCTTAATTTGAAGTTCAGTTAACGGTGATTTTGACTTCGATGTTGTTGCGGGTGGCGTTGGAGTAGGGGCAAATCTTGTGCGCTTCGCTCACCAAGTCTTCGCACACTTTTTGATCGAGGCCGCTAAACTTAGGATGTAGCGACACCCTAAGTGCAAAACCCGTGGGCGCCGGCAACAAACTCACTTCGCAGTCCACGGAGAGTTCGGGAATCGTCACTTTTTTGTTGCGCCCAATGTGCCGAATGGCCGACTCAAAGCAAGCCGAATAGCCTGCGGCGAAGAGTTGCTCGGGGTTTGTGGCGCCGGGCGCGCCCGCACCGCCGAGTTCCTTGGGCATGGAGAGCGAAACTTTAAGGCGACCGTCGGCCGATTCCGCTTTGCCGTCGCGTCCGCCCGAGGTGGTTACTTTGGTGGTGTAGAGTGTTTTCATGGGGCCGAATTCTGACTCGGGGCACCACTGGGGTCAATAAGCCTGCACGTGAAGCCTTTTCGCATAGCGCCCAGCGCCCTACAATTGAGAGGATATGGCCAGTAAAGAATTTTCTATTCGCGTCGCGGGCAAAAGCGACATTGGCCGTAAGCGGAGCAACAACCAAGATTCGTTCATCGTGAACGAAGCGTGGCGGCTCTTTTCCGTCGCCGACGGCATGGGTGGTCACAGCGGGGGCGAAGTTGCTTCGGCCATGGCGGTGCGCACCCTAGACCGTATCTTTCAGGATTTGCGTGAAACTTCGGTGCCCCAGCGGCTCGTTGAAGCTTTTCGTTTGAGCAATAAAGTTATTTTCGATCAGTCCATGGCGAATCCACGTCTGCACGGCATGGGCACCACCATGACGGCCGCCGCGGTGGACGGGCACTACGTGCACATTGCGCAGGTGGGTGATTCGCGTTGTTACCTTTACCGCGAAGGCGTGCTCTACCAACTCACCGAAGACCACTCGCAAGTTTACGAGTTGCTCAAGGCGGGACTCATTACCGAAGACAACATGGGTTCGGTGCAGAAAAACGTGATTACACGTTCCGTGGGCTACGAAGAGCACGTGAACGTGGATATTTTTTCGCGCAAGGCGCAGGTCGACGACCGTTACGTGATTTGCAGCGATGGACTGAGTGGCATGGTGTCTAACGAACAGATCGCCCGCATTCTGCAAAACTTCGACGTCGAAGACGCCGTGCAAAAACTCGTGGATCTCGCCAACATTCAAGGCGGCGAGGACAATATTTCCGTGATCGTGTTTGAACTCGGAAAATCTGCTTAACTCCGGACCGACATGATTCCGCTCCGCGCTACCGAACCCGTGCAAAAATTTCCCTGGCTCGCGCTGGCGTTGGCTCTCCTGTGGATATTAGCGGATTTGGCTACGCGCGTGATTGCCGGAGGTCGGGGCGACTGGTTGGTGGCGCACGCCTTTGTGCCCTCGGCACTCTCCCGCCAAATGTGGGGAGCGCTGGTGTTTCATTCCACGGCCTTCGCCGCGGGAGTTACGGCCATCTACACCTGGGTTTTCATGCCGCGCTTGCTCGAGCGCCGCAGTGCGATCTTTGCACTCGCGGTGGGTTTGAGTGGCTGGATTTTGGCGCTCTATTCCTACCGCGCGTTGCATCCCGACTCCTCGGCTCCCGTATTGGCGCCCGAAGCTATTTTGGGTGCGTGGCTTGGGGCTTTCATGCGTCGCGATATTTGGGGATCGGTGGACACTCTGGTGATGGGGCCACGCCTGTTCCGCGTGCTGGAAGTACCTAGCTACGTGCTCCTCTTTTTTTGGCTCTTCTATTTGCTCATGGGAAATTTGTTTGCGGGCCCACCGTTTTCCGACGCCCCCATGCTCTACTGGATTCCCTTCATTTCGTTCCTGTGGGGCTTTGTTCTTGAAACACTTTGGGAGATACTAGGTGCATGGATGTCGAGCAGCTCGAACAGCGCGAAATACGACGCAAACAAATCTTAGTCGCCTCGCTGTTTTTGCTGGCCGGTGCCTGTGCGCTGCTCTTCGCGTACTGGATGGGTGCTTTCGGCATTGGGCCCACGCGGCAAATCTACGTGAACTATGACTTCGCGGGCGGCTTGGATCGTGGCAGTCCCGTGCGCTTGGCGGGCATTAAGGTGGGTCGCGTTTCCGAAATCAATTTCGTGAACACGCCCACCGTCATCAAACTCAAAATCGAAATTTCGCGCGATGCCTTCGTGCAAATCACCGAAGATTCCAAGTTCTACATCAACCTCGCCGGTCTTATCGGCGAGCGCTACGTAGAAGTGGTGCCGGGCAACGGTGCCCAGGCCAAGAACAACCACGAGTTTCGCGGCATCGATCCGCCCCGTGTGGACCAGCTTATTTCGCAGGGCTACGGCATTTTTGGCGACCTGCGCACGCTCTTCAACGAGAACAAGGGCGACATCAAAGAGATGCTCGCCTCCGTTAACGAACTCGCTAAGAATTTGAACAAACTCTTCAGCGGGGCTTCACCCGACCAGCGTAAGCAACTCAGCATTTTGCTTCAGAATTTTGCCAGCATGAGCAACGACATGCGCGAAGTCATGGCATCCGTACGCTCGGGCGCTTCCTTTATCCAAAATAACGGCGGTGCGGAGTCCTGGACCCACATGCGGAGCATGCTCAGCAAGGGCGACTCCATAGGATTGGTTGATATTCGGCGTCTCATGATGGAAGATGGGATGAAGGTGAATTTCACAACCCGACGGGTCGAGGCGCCAAGTAAATGACGCTCCAGCCGAAGCAGCTTTTGTTCTGGGCTAGCGCCCTCGTGATGCCGTCCATGGCGCACGCCGTTTCGTCGCAAACGGCCCAGATTTTCAACAAAGAAAATCGCGAGCTCGAGCCGCCGCCCAAAACACTGCGGGCAAATTCCGAAGAGGCCTCGCTCCGTTTCAGAGAGGGTTCCTCGCGCATTGCGCGGAAGGTTGCCAAGAACGACGAATCCGAAGCTTCGGCCTCGCTCGAGCCCTCCACTATAGAAATTCCCGAAACTCGCACCGTCACCGCGCCCTACGATGGCGCTTACACGCGGCCCCGCTCCACGGCGCGCCGTAAATCGAACGGCTATTCGGGCGATCGTTTCTTTGGTTTGGGTTTCATGGCGGCCGGTGCCTACGGCATCTTTGGTGCCGAAGTTGATTTTACCCTCGCCCCCGACTGGTCGGCCGGTTTTGGTTTGGGCACGGGCATGTCGTACAACACCTGGGCCGCGCACGCGCGCCACTTCTTTATGCGTGGTCGTTGGAGTCCCATGTTAGAGGCGGGCTACGCGCAGTGGAGTGTGGGCAAAATTCCCGCGAACAAAGAGGGCGTCATGCCCGGTTATCTTTCGCAGCGTTTCTTTGAAAATGCCGACGGACAAATTCCTACGGCCCGTTCGGCTTACTTGCTGTATCCGGGCATTGGCGTGCTGTACCAACACGAAAGTGGACTGGCCGGTATCATGGAGCTCCAATACTTCGTGAACGCCTCTGACTTTTCGGGCGCCCTCTACGGCACCTTCGGCATGTACTACTTCTTCTAAAATCGACCGCGCTAAATTGCGAGCTCCTTTGTCGGCTTCGTCTCTACGGTGCTCACATAGCAGGGCTATGCTCCGCGCCTTCGTTCCTCGCCTTCGCGGATCTCATCAATTTATCGCGGTCGAATGAACGCGTTAAAATTCTGGCACGAGTTTCGCTAGGGCCAAGGAGCCCCGAAGCTCGGCACTCACGGATGAGTACGAAGAAAGGAGGCTCTTATGAGTCATCTGGAAACCGTACTGACTTTTGTGAAGGTTGCGGTGTTAGTCGCCAAACTACACCGCTACTATAAGTCTCACTGGAGAAAACCCAGTAAGATTCATCGACAAAAGTTGAGAAAACCTAAGTTAAAAAGCGAAGAGCAGCGTAAAGCTGCGTAAACAAATCGTTTTTCTGATGAAGGATTCCGAGCCTCGGGGCGCTTTTATTCGCGGCGGAGGACGTCCACCATGACTACGCCGAGCGCGGCAAAGAGGGGTCCCAAAATCAGTCCGGCAATGCCGAAGACCATCAATCCGCCCAGCGCACCCATGAGACCCAACAAGGGATGCAAGCTCGCGCTGCCACCCTTCAACACCCAGGGTTTAACGACGTTGTCGCTAATTGAAGCAATGCCTAGACCCAAGAGCATCCACATCACTCCGCTCGTGTTCCCCTGCGCCCAAAGATAAATCACGCCGCCCCAACCGGTAGGACCGGCACCTAGCGCCGGTACGAAGGACATAAAGGCGGTGAGAGTGGCGAAGAGCATGGCGCCCGGAATATTGAGCCAATAATAAAAAAGACCAATGATCGAAGCTTGGGCAACCGCACTGATAAGGCTACCTAATGCAACTCCCCGGCAAATCTGTTCGGTGGTCGTAAAGATGGCCGAAGATTCTTGCTGCGGAAAAGGCAGCGCCTGGCGCACGTATTCCGCCAAGCGCGGCCCATCGACAAAGCCGTAATAGAGGCTGATTAGATAAAAAACCGCGCCCAGCAAAAGTTTGGGGAGCGAGGCCATGATGGATGTGACGAGTTGGGTGCCGATTTCGCTGCTGCGAGAGACAATGGAGGTAACGGCTTCTTGAACATGTTCTCGATTGGCGGGAATCAGACGAATGAGCCGCTCATAGCTCCGCAAGAGTGACTGAGCGTTCACCGTAGTGGCGAGTTCTGAACCCTCTTTGGCGACCGTGATGCCCACCAAAATAAAGGGTCCCACAAACACGACTGCAATAAAAAGTGTAACGAAGAGGGCGGCAACGGACGGCCAGAGCCGCAGACGTAGACGGATAAAATTGTAAAAGGGGTAGGTCACAAAGGCCGTCACGAATCCCAGTAGCACGGGGCTAATGAGGGGCATGAGGGTCCAAAGGCATAGGCCAAAAATGGCTCCCAGAATTACGTATTGGGCGAGAGAACGGGATGAAGCAGTCATTCCGAATGCTTTTAGCAGGGGGCACAGTCTAAAGCACTTTGAAAGGCGCGGAACATGGTGTACCTTCTCGGTCGATGTCCAAAGAGGATCTAGCTAAATTTGAAGGAACTATTATTGCAACTCCCGGCGGTGGTCACTACACCGTGTCGCTTCCGAACGGGAAGACGGTAACGGCCAAGTTGTCCGGCAAAATGAAGCAGAACAAGATCCGTTGCATCGTGGGCGATTCGGTCACGGTGGGCATTTCCCCCTACGATCTCAGCCATGGCATCATCCTGTACCGTGGCAAAGCGGGTGGCCCCACGGGACCCGCGGGCATGCCGCCCCGTAAATAATTTATAAAATTTATCTTCAGTTCACGAACTGCGCGTGGAGCAGTGGAAACACGTCGATCATCGCGTCGAAGCGCTCTTTGGTGGCCTTGACGGTCATGTTGTAGCTGCCCTCCATCGACCCCGTGGGGGTGGGGAGCGGGCAAAAGCTGGTGTATGTGAACTCCTGGCCGGGATCGAGCGTGGGCTGGTGGCCCACCACGCCTTCGCCCACCACGTGGTCTGAGCGGCCAAAACCATCGCGAATAATCCAGTGCCGCGAAAGCAGCTGCACGGTTTCCTTGCCCTCGTTGCGGATGGTGATGGTGTAGGAATACACAAATACGCCCATTGCCTGCCGAGTGCGGGCCTCGTCTAGCTTGGGCACTACGGACACCACGATTCCGCGCGTGCGGGTGACGTACGGGGTGGCGGAGCTGGTCTGGGGAGTGTCGGTCATGGTGTCGAGGCCGCGGCTAAGCGCCGGTCAAAGCGGTCCAGCAATTCTTGACCCCAGGTAGAGAGATGATCGAGGTCAAAATGCATGAACAAGTCATAGCAGCGAAAAATGGGGTCGTACGCGGGTCGACCCAGAATTTTTGCACCGAAGGCCACGTAAAAACTAGCGAGGGGAGGCACATTGGGGGTGCCGCGGGTGGCGTCGCCCCGAAACTGGTTGGCCGGCAGTGGCTGGACCAGCGCGTTTGGAAGGGTGTGGTTTTCGGCAGCGAGCTTGGCGTAGGTGGCCTCGGCATCGTCTGCGCTCATCAGGGGTAAGCTGCTGCAGCCAATGAGGTGCTTGGCTCCGCGAGAGAGCATGTATTTGTCGAGCCCCCAGAAGAGGGCCATGAGGGTGGTTTGCTTGCGGTGTTCGGGGTCGATGCAGCCGCGGCCCAGCTCGACGGTGTGTTCGATGTCCAGATGCAGGCGGCTGAGGTCGAATTCCGTTTGCGAGTAGAAGCCCGCCTCGGGTCGGCGCGGGCCGTGCAGCAGGCGGTAGGTCCCCACCACTTTGCCGTGGTCGAGCACCATCAGGTGGTCGCAGTGCTTGTCGAACTCGTCTACGTCCAGTCCGAGACCTGCGTTTTCGGGAATGCCTTCGCCCAGCTCCTCGTTGAAAATTTTGAAGCGTAGTTTGAGCACGGACTGCAGCTCGGCAGGCGTGGTGGCGAGTTTAAGCACAAGGCGCCCGCAGGGCAGTCCCTGATCAAGGCCGAGGCGAGTGTCGCGGCGAGCAGACTGCATATACGTAGAGTATGCGGGCAGGATCCTAAAGTCTATGCTCGCTCGCCCCGATTCCGGCTTGCCTCCCCCCTCATTCCGTGGGACGTTGCGCGAGTGAATCTTTCGCGCGTCGCTTTAGCGGGAGCCACTGGATATTCTGGGCAGGAACTTGTCCGGCTTCTCGATAAACATCCTTACTTTAAACTCACCGCGCGCATCGGCCGCGAGGATCGGCTTGCGGACCTTAAAGGCCAAGTCGATATCGCCTTCCTTTGCACGCCCAACGAAACTTCGCTCGAAATGGCCCCCCAACTGCTCGCCATGGGCATTCACGTGGTGGACGTTTCGGGCGCTTTTCGTTTGAAGCAGCACGCTTACCCCGAATGGTACGGTTTTGCGCACACGGCTCCCGAGTGGTTGGCAAAATCCGAATACGGCATGATTCCTTTTCGCACCCTCGCGCCCGCGAAGGCGGGTGAAGCCCGTTTAGTGGCGAACCCCGGCTGCTTTTCGACCACCGCTATTCTGGCCCTCGTGCCCCTGTTGAAATCGGGTTTGGTGCAGGCAGATCCGCTCTTTATCGACGCTAAAAGTGGCACCACGGGTGCGGGGCGCAAGGCAGAAACGCGGCTGCTTTTTTCCGAAATCTTTGGCGAGTTCGCGCCCTACAAGGTGGGGCGGCACCAGCACTGGCCCGAAATCGTAGAGGCCGTGGCTGCCTTTGCCGGAACGAAATCGTTCAATCCCACCTTCATTACGGAGCTGCTGCCGGTTCCGCGCGGCATTTCGGCTTCGCTCTTTGGCACCTGGACGCCCGCGGCTGCTCGCGATCCGCAGCGCCTCGAAAAGCTTCTCTCCGCATTTCAAGAATGCTATGGGACTGAACCTGATATTCAAGTGGGCACGGACCCCGCGCTGACCTCCATGAAGGCGGTGGTGGGTACCAACCGCGTGCACATGCAAATTTGTGAGGCGTTCGGAAAACCCATGGTGTTTTGTGTGACCGATAATCTTTTGCGGGGAGCGGCCGGTCAGGCGCTCATGAACGCAAACCTGTTGGCGGGACGTCCCGTGCGGGAAGGCTTGGTATGATTCAAAGAATGGCATTGCCCCAGGGTTTTTCGGCCGTAGGTTTTAACAGCGGCGTGCGCCGCTACCGGCCCGACCTCGGCATCATCGTTAGCCAAACCCCTTGCTCCGCTGCCGGTGTTTTTACTCGCAACTCCCTAAAGGCCGCCTGCGTGACTTATTGCGCAGACATGCTGCCCTCTAAGGATATGCGCGCCATTGTGGTGAACAGCGGCCAGGCCAATGCCGCCACGGGAATCGAAGGCGTGCAGGACAACTTGCAACTCGTTACCAAAACCGCCGAAGTGCTGGGCGTGCGTCCGAATCAAGTTTTGGTGGCGAGCACGGGCGTGATTGGCGTTCGTTTGCACCTGGATAAACTTTTGCCGGCGCTGGTGCCTGCGGTGCGCGGCCTGTCCGACGCGCTAAACACCTTTGCGCTTTCTATTATGACCACGGACCTAGTGCCGAAGGCTTCGGCCCGCGACGTAACGCTTTCGGGTGGAACTATTCGTCTGGTGGGCGCAGCCAAGGGCTCGGGCATGATTCACCCCAACATGGGAACCATGCTGGGCTTCATTTTGACGGACGTGGCCGTGGACAGTGCGTGGCTCGATGCCTCGCTGCGCGAAATCGCCGACGAAACCTTCAACATGATTAGCGTGGACGGCGAAACCAGCACGAACGACTCCGTGCTCGTATTGGCCAACGGTGCCTCGGGCGTGAAGGCCGAAAGCAGCGCGGACCGCGCGCTCTTCCGCAAAGCCCTGGCCGAAGTGGCGCAGGACTTAGCTAAATCCATTGCGCGCGACGGCGAAGGCGCTTCTAAACTCATCACGGTGCACGTGCACCGCGCACCTAAACTCGAGATGGCCCGCGAAGCGGCGCGCATGATCACCACTTCGCCGCTCATTAAATCGGCCATTCACGGCGAAGATCCCAACTGGGGCCGCATTCTGGCGCGCTTGGGACAGGCGGGTGTGGAAGCGCGTTGCTTTGAAACTCTGTGCGTAGAACTGCAAGGCGTGCGCGTGTTTGAAAATGGCAAGCCGGTGGCCTTCGATCGCGCTCATGCGCGCGAAAAGCTCAAGTCCGATGAAGTGCTCGTGGACGTTAACCTGGGCAGCGGTCATTTCGAGGCGACGGCCTGGGGCTGCGACCTCACCAAGCGCTACGTCGAAATCAACACGGAGTATTCGTGATTGTCATTAAGCTTGGCGGTGCCGCCCTGAAGGCGACGCTCAGCGATCCGCGTTTGTTCGCGGCCCTTGCGGAATGCCGCGAACCCCTGGTCATTGTGCACGGGGGCGGCCCGGAAATTAATCAGCTCTGCGAAAAACTCGGCATCACCTTTGAATTCGTCGATGGTCAGCGCGTAACGAGCCCGGCCGTTATGCAGGCCGTGGAAATGGTGCTCACCGGCAAAATCAATCCGGCGCTGGTGCGGGGATTACTTGCGGCTGGTCGTGCGGCCGTTGGTTTATCCGGTGTGAGCGGAAACCTTTTGCACTGCGTGCCCGAAAATCCTGCTCTGGGATTGGTGGGCAAAGTAGAGCGCGTGGAAACGCAGTGGATTCACCAGGCCGTGAATGCGGGGGCGATTCCCGTGGTTTCGCCCGTGGGACTTTTACACGATTTCCAGCCTTGCAACGTGAACGCCGATTTAGCAACCGCCCGTATGGCCATCGATCTTAAAGCCACGCGCGTGCTCTTCCTTACGGACAAAGACGGTATTCTCGACGCCGGGGGCAGCACCGTGAAGCGTCTGTCGGCCGAGTCGCTGCGCGCAATGATGAGCTCGGGCACGGTGTCGGGCGGTATGAAAGTTAAAGCGCGCGCTATTTTAGAGGTCATCGAGGCCAATGCGGCATGTTCCGTAGAGGTCATGAACGGCCTCGATCCCCAAACGCTGCGCGATGCATTGCGCGGCGCAAGCGGTGGCACGCTGATTTCTTCGTAAGCGATTATTTACCCAAAAGTTTCGGCAGGGTGTGAGCTAAGCAACTACTCTGCGCCCACCAGCCGGCTTGTGCGGGGTTGAGTGCGCCCAGTTTCATCATTTGCTCATAGTGATTTTGAGCGTCACGGGCAGTAGCTTTGCCGGCGCGAATGTTGCGCGAAAGCTCGTCGGACCAAATCATGATGTTGTCGTATTTGGGATCCATTTTTTGTGTTACCGAATAACCCCACACGTTGCTAGGTAAACGAGTCGCGGAATCGGGTTGAACAAATCCATCTTGTTGGGGTGCTAGCAGGGGCGCATGTTGAGAGTTTTTTCGGTCAGGATACCAGTAAGCGGGCTCCTGGAACTGGTCCTTCACTAGGTAACTTCCGAAGTCAAAAATTTCGCCATGATCATTGCCTTGAAGGTCGATGGCCTCGCCGCGAAATCCTTTAGTTTTGTAGTCTTCGCCGGCAGCCGTCATACCGTAGTGGCGTAAAATTGATTCTACTTCTTTCGTTGGACCTCGTTCAATGAAGGTGTTGTGTGATTTAAAGGACTTGGTGGATTTGGTGCGCCGAAGATGGGCCTGCCGAAGCACGGCTCCCGCCGGCGAAGTGTTGCCGTCGGGCCATTTGATATCGAAGCCGTAGTCGATGACGGCGTAAGTACCAACCGTTTTGAAGGAGCTTCCGGAGTGGCGGAAGATTTCGCCCACCTTCTTCTCAAAAATAAATTCCCTTAGGCTTTCGGCCACCGAGGCCAATCCATTTTTATGGCCGCCTGGCTCCGGCGAAAGTTGCTGACCGTTGAGTTCTCCGCCGCGGCCCACGCCCTTGGCATCGATGAGCCCGCCATCGACTTCGTAGACCAGCGCTCGACCATAGTAGTGAGGGCGGTAGGCTACTCGAGTGCGATTCAGTCCGTTCGCATCGCGCTCCACCGGAATGGGGCTGTTCACTTGGCTTTGCGCAGCCTGGCGCGCAGAAACATAGGCGGTGTTATCGAGCAACCACTGGTCGATTTCGTGCCGACCTTCGGGAGTAGCGGCCTTGCCTTTGAACTGGGGAAAGTCACGCTCAATGAGTGGGTAATCGGCCAGGAGAACCTGCGCACCTTGGACGCGTACGACTTCCTCGGCCACGGGCCGATCTAATTTTCGCAACAAGCGCACTGGATTGCCGGTATCGGCGTGCGAAAGGCTGGCTAGGCCGCTAAGAATTAAAAGCGATACGGAGCCTGGTTTCATGCAACTAGCTTTGTCGGCATTCTGGGTGGCGAAGTTTTGTCATATATCTGACGCCGCCGGCTATTAGATTTGCGGGGTAAAACGCCGATAAATCGTTGAATGAGCTGGGTGGTCAAACTGCTAGTCGCACTGGGAGGCCTGTGGGCCTTTTTGCCTACCAGCTATGCGGACACGCCGATTTGTGCCGAGACCGTGGATCGGTTGCTATCGCCGGCTAAATACTCACGGCAGCTGGGGCCCTCGCCCCAGAAAAGCTATGTTTCGCACAGGCCCATTCAAACGCTCGATGACCTGCTCTTCGCGTTTTCTCACGGC
>JAFEAR010000195.1 GCA_018266335.1 Bdellovibrionales bacterium | reverse complement strand
GGCTTTGAGGCGATCTTGAACAAGGCGCGCTCAAGCCACGTTGCGCTTCACCTTTCGCACCAGAGTCTTGGCGACTTGTCGCTCGTATCGCCTGACTTCGCGCGAATCGTGAACACGAACACCAATGTGAAATGCCTGCTGGGACTCAACGACCCCGATACGGCGGACTTCTACGCCCGCCATATCGGCACGCGCTCGGCGGAGAAAATTACCGAGCGAGCGCGAAAGGAGGGCTTCTTCGGTGGGCGCACGAACACCGGAGAAATGTCGATCCGCGAGGTCGAGTCTTACAAGGTTCATCCAAACGACCTGAAGAACTTCACGCGCGGGCGCGGCGTGCTGCATGTTCCAACACCATCCGGCAATGCAACCGAGATCGTGCAGTTTGCGCGCTCGGGAGAGGAGGAATAGCTTATGAGGCCTACACAACATGGGGCCGCGACTCGCGGCCATTGTGGCTTTCGTCTGACAGATCGCGATGCAATACTGCTTCGCGATCTGTACGACTCCACCGTTCTGAGTCTTGCGCAAATTCGCACGCGGCATTTTCCAGCCGCGGCTCATTCGACGGTTGTAAACCGCCTGAGTTGCCTGAAGCGAGCGGGGCTCGTTTGCTCGACTCGCGTCGGAATCGTGATTCACCACGGACTGTCAAAGGAGATCGGAGTCGTCTACCGAATCTCTCGTCGTGGCATCGGAAAGCTCACCGAGCTGCATCCGGAGGGGCGCTTTCGAGAGCTCCCGCTGCCCGTGAATACCGCAAGCCTGGTCCACGACCTCGTTCTTACTGACACCGTGAGCGCGCTGAAAGCGCGCCATCCCGGTGCTCGGGTTGTGAATGGGAAACTGCTGGCAGGCACTCCGAGAGCCACATCAAGGAACCCGGACGCGGTGCTGTTTGCAACATCGTCGCCCGAGCGATGGGCCGTGGAACTGGAGTTATCGGCCAAGTCGAGCCGACGATACCGCGAGATCGTCACGAGCTACAGGCTATCCAAGGACTACGACAAGGTGCTTTATGTCGTAGCCCGGTGGCCGATTGCCGAGGCGATCCAGTCCCAGATTATGGGGCTCGATGTCACGCGCTCGCGAGTCGCGCAGCCCACGGGGCGTTTCTATTTTGCGGTATTGCGTGAGCTGCTGGCCAATCCCGACACGGCCCAAATCGCAAATGCGACGCGGCCGTGTCCCAACGTCCTACCGTCAATCTCAACCAAGGGAGGTGAATCGTGAGTCTTAAATCAGAATGGATGTTTCGTCGGCGCACCGCGTGGATCACTCAAGCGCCTTACAGCTTGACCGGCCTTTGTGCCGCGTACTTCGTGATCTCGCTCGTTGGGTATCACCTCTATGGGCGAAGCGCGTCGTTCTTTGAGGCGCTGGCCGTCGTGATTCGCTGGATATTCTTTCCGCTAGTACCGTGGTTAATCCCGGCGGTGCTCGTCGATTACTTCTGCTGGCCGTACTTCGGTCGAAGAGACGATTGACCCAAACCTAGACCCAAACTCGATGTTTGGGTTTTAAGCCCGGACCTTAGGCGTCGGTCGCGCCATCTAAACCGTTAACGTCACATCCGATTTTCGGCCTTCGGCCGCGTGTAACTGTTCCCTCTAAAAATTGCTGACCACTCACCCTCTACGATGTCGAGTGGTCAGCAATTTTTAGAGGGAACAGTCACACGAGAGGACAGGGGAATCGGATGTGAAAAGGGGGAACACATGAAAAATGGAACAGGGAACAACAGCCAACAACACCAATTGTTGAAAGAGATAAAAATGAAACAGCAAAAACACGACGGACTTCTTAAGCGGTTCTTAAACTGGAGAGAGGAAATAATCGGCTACAAGCCACAGATGACGAACAACGAACGAGTGGCGTACTGCCGAGCGCTGCTTGAGCGGATGCCGGTTCGTCAGGGCTTCTGGGTTCGAGGCGAATCGGGCGAGCAGTATTTGGCTTGCTCGGACCCTGAGTGGAGTCATGTCCAGACAGGTCGGTGGATTGTTCGTTCGATGCGCAGTCCGCCCGTGAGCGACTTCGAGGGGCTAAAGACCTGGGTGACCGCAGCGGATCACCCGGCATGGCTCCTTCATTTCTGCCTCGTGGGCGATTGGCCCTTCCATCTCTGGTCGTCGGGGGCTTGTTGGGTCGGAGCCGACATGGCGGTCTTTCAAGTAGGAATTACAGATCCAACTTTCATCAAGGTCCGAGTGCCACCGCTACCGAAGGACTTGCCCGACAAGAAAGGTGAGGTGCAGCATGAGTAGCTCCGCGAAGGTGACGCCGCTTCGACGTTCGGATTTGGATTTGGTAGCTTCGAGAAACTCAAAGGAGGCTCCCCGGGAAACCGGGGGGCCTGCCGAAAAGTTCTTTGACATATCGGTAGAACGCAATCGTTCGGCGAAGTGGGACCCGTTTCTTTCTCCCAAGAAGGCTGCGGAGTATCTCGATGTCAGCGTGAAGTTCGTTTACGAACACATGCTTTCAAGAGATCTACCGTCCCACCACGTCGGACGACTCAGGAAAATACGCTTAAGCGATCTGGAGGCATGGTTAGCGCGTCAGCATGACAGGAGGCGCACATGACCGACAGTAACAGCGACAACAATAAAACCGGACACCGTAAGTCGATCCGTGTTCACGGCAAGCTCGTGACACGGACCTTCACTCGAAAGGCCGATGCCGAGAAGTGGTATGCCGAGCGAAAGCGCGAAAAAGAGTTGATCGACCGGGGCCTCCGAAACGAGACCCCGGAGATCACTTTTTCGCGCTATCTCGACGAATGGCTCACTCGTCGGAAAGCAACCGGCAAACCGCTTTCGAGTTGGATGACCGACGAGCAGCGGCTTCGCGGACACGTCAAACCGCTTGTCGGCGACAGGCTTCTTACCCGTGTGACAACGCGCGAGTGGGAAGCGCTGCTCGATCAGCTTGTGAGTGGAAAGGACTTGAGCACGGGCACGAGAAATCGTGTCCGTGCCACTCTCCATAAGCTCTACAACGATGCCAGACGGCAGGGATACGTTGAGGTCAATCCGATCACGGCGGTTCCCAGGCTCGAAGAAGCACGCAACAAGTGGGACTATTTTCACCACCATGACGAGGTTGAGAAATATCTTCGCTCGTCGGTAGAGGAGGGGCCGAATTTTCGCCTGTTCGCAATGCTCGCGCTCAACACGGGCTTGCGCACAGGAGAGATGCTGGCTTTGTCTCTTGGTGACGTCGACTTCACCCATCGCAGGCTTCGCATCTGGCGAACCTACGAGCAGTGCTCAAGGACGATCCAGGAGCGGGTCAAGGGCGGGCAGCATC
>JAFEAR010000194.1 GCA_018266335.1 Bdellovibrionales bacterium | reverse complement strand
GACATGGAATTTGACCTTTCAATTGAAGGCATCCGCTACAACGCTCATTGAGAGTCATGCACGGGAAGCCATGTTGGACTGATTGAGATTGGCCATTCGACGCAGGAACCCCCTGCGAGGCTGGCAGACGGATTGCCCCATCCACAGCAGCGCTGTCTGGCTCGTGAGAGACCAGAACGATCGCACCCGAGATGAAGCGAGTCACGAGTCGCCCCATTCACAACGTTCGAGACGATCTGTGAATTGAGACAAACAAAGGGCGTCTTTCAGAGGCGGTGCAATTCAGAGACACCGCGCAACGACGCGATTAAATGAGCCATCGCTCACAAAGAATGATGAGGTCGTCGGGCACGCGAGGTACCATTTCGACGCTGCTCAGGTCCACCCGAGTCACGCGTGGGATCTGAATCCGCAGCAACCCAGACTCCACCGCCCAATCGCACCGGACAAGCTCAGGAACTTGGGCTTTTGTCTGGACCGGAATCTGTTCGGATGACAGCACGATGCGGCTGCAAGAGCATCCAGACGAGCAACAGTTGGAACCCGGCTCCGAGGAGTTTTCACTCGGACAGGCCGAGCACTTCGCGGTTTTGGCGGCACCGCAGCACGAATGTCCACCAGCAACCTTTGACACAGACGCACAACAAGAAGTCGAACCTTCTGCAACCGGCACCTGGCTCATACGTGGACAAAAATGGCGAATCTCGCCCGTCGAGCAACGGCATGCGACATGGGGTGTTCCGCTCCAGAGTGTGAGCGGCACCATTGCCAGGATCAACAGTTGCCGAAGGACTGCCATTTCAGATCGACTTTTTCACCAAAAACACGAACACCATCGGGGGGACATTACTGCTTTATCGGCCAAACCGTTGGAACTCAACCATGAATTTTTGGAAAGGTGCGACCGCGAATCTTTCCGTTCCGATTCTTTCCGGAGTTCCACGGGTGTCTCTGCCACTCTTCCCAAGTCTAGCGGCGATTCCACCAGCGGGCAATCCGAATCCGCAGGGTTGCTTCGGTAGACCGTTGAAGCAAGGTGCAAAAGTGAAGGATAAAACGGCAAACGGCCAAGAATCTTACCGTCCGCTACCGCATCGGGGTGAAATCGACACGAAATCAGGAGGTTAGTTGACGTTCCCGCCAGAGCATGTCGCCGCTGGCCGGTGCTTTCGTGGATTGGTTGAGTTTGCGGGCCAATCCACTTTTTTGCGAACACCAGACCTAAGACGACGATACCAAACAACTAAAGAGTGCCAAACAAAGGCACTGATCTCTGGCTGACCCGCTAACCCCGCCAGCGTCATGCAAGCATTCGATCAGGGAGGCGAGAATGCCGCTGTTCCACGGGTTTGGGGTCCGCGCGGTTCTGGTGGGTTTCCGTTTGCAGACGGGTGGCCGCATTTCGCGAACACGATTTGAAATCGGAATCCATCGGATGCGGTGGTGCGTTTGCGGTTTGATCGCCGTCAACCTGTTGGCGGTTGGTTGCCGATCCGCGCGGAGAGTTCACGATCCGGAATACGCCGAACTCGAAGTTGCCGCGACACAGTCCGTGCAATTGGCGAACGCCGAGATTCCGAATGCGGCGATGGTTCCCGTCTTTCCCGAACTCACTGGGCCGCGACCCGTTGAAGAGTATATTGGGTTTGCGCTTTCGCAAAGTCCCCGGATTCAGGCGGCAAGAAAACGGCTGGAAGCCCGTGGCTTCCGCGTTCCCCAGGCAGCCAGTCTGGACGATCCGATGGTCGGTGTAAATGGTTATCCGTTCTACCCCTACGTGCTGCAAACGGCGGGAGGCGTGTCAACCTACAACATCATGGCCTCGCAGAAGTTGCCGTGGCCCGGCAAATTGGAGGCACAATCTCAGGCGGCCGAAGCGGAAGTCGATATGGCCCGTGCCGAACTGGCTGCCGCCGAATTGGAGGTCATCGAGCAGGTCAAACGGACGTACTACGAGCTCTACTTCGTGCAACGCTCCCTTAGCATCACGGAACACAGCCGCGAACTTCTCGTCCAGATGGGTGATGTCGCGGATGTCAAGTACCAGAACGGGACCGTGAGCGAACAGGATCTGCTCCGAGTTCAGGTCGAAATCGCCAACATTGAGGCAGAGTTGATTCGCATTCGACAGCAGTTGCAGGGCGTTCGCGCCCGGCTGGCCCAGTTGCTGCACGTCTCTCCAGACACGCCTCTATCAGCGGTCGAGCAACTTGCCGACGAACAACTCCCCGAGGATCTGGATCGACTCTATGCGCAGGCGATTGCGGCGAGACCAGAATTACATGCCCAACTGGCGGCCATCCGTCGTGACCGGCATCGAGTCGACCTGGCCCGGCTTCAATACTATCCGGACGTCACATTCAGCGGGATGTGGGGCGGCATGTCGACAACGGGAGCGTCGTCCCCGGTGGCAGATGGCATCGGCATGTTCAATCTCGGCGCTCAGGTCAATGTCCCACTCTATCGCAAGAAACTGGCGGCGGGCGTGCATGAGGCTGAAGCCCAGGTTGTCTCCAGCGCGCGGGACTATGACGCCCTCAAGGATCGTACGGCTGCTGAGATCAAGGATTTGTTCACAATGGCAGTCAGCCAGCGTGACCTGGTGAAACTGTTTCAGTCCAACATCGTTCCCAAGTCGGAACAGACGTTACAAGTCTCGTTTGAAGCCTATCGCACAGGTCAGACCGACTTCCTGCAACTGCTGGACAACTGGCGCGAGTTGCTGAAATTCCAGATCATGCTGCATCAGCAGGAAAGCCAACTGCGACAGACCCTGAGTACTCTCGAACGAGTTGTCGGTGGCACCGTCCCAACTTCGGCACAGAGCGAACTCAGAGAGACGGGCGTGGGATTGGACATTCCCCCACCACAGCCGACTCCCGATAATTCCACACCGTCCGCGATTCAACCTGAATAAGAAGGGGGAGATGCACCATGTACCGTTGTATGACTATGTTTCGACGACTGGGACTGATCGCGGTTATCTCCTTGTCCGGTTGCGCTCATGCGTATCACGCCTATTCTTGCGGCTGTGTTCCGTACGGATACTGTCCCGATCCGCCTCTTCCGTATACGACCTACTCGGGTTGTCCGACACCGATCGCCAGCCGATACCTTTCACACCCGACTCCGATACCACCTCCCGCACCGGCAAATTGATCGCCACTCACGGCATTCGGGCCTATGCGGTGATTTCTTCCGATGTCACCAGCCTGGCCACCAATCGGAGTTCGTTTCGGATCAGGACAGGCAGCAGGAACTGCCCGCGAACGTGCTCTCTTCCAGCCTCTCCAAAGCTCGTGGCCACGTCGGCGTGATCCAGCAGGAACAAGAGGTCGGCTGCGCAGTCCTCAATACTGTCAGTCAAAAATCGGGTGTAGCCTTTCGGAAACTGCATGGGAATCCCGCCTGCCGCTCCGGCAACGATCGGCTTGGCTTTCCAAAGTGCCTCAGAGACGACCAAGCCGAAGCCTTCGCGCAGCGACTTTTGGATGATGATGTCGGCTCCCCGTTGAAATGCGTTGACTTCCATGTTGCCGACGCCAGTCAGGTTCGTAAACACGTATTGGTCGGGATCTTTCGCGACTTCGGCGTTTATTGTTTCCAAAATCGCCCAGCTTTCGGGATCGTCACCGGCCATCGCGCCGATCAACACCAGTTGCACGCCTGGACGCTGCTGCTTCACCAAACGGTAGGCTTGAATCACGCCGAACGGGTCTTTCCACGGGTCGAACCGCGAAACTTACAGCAGGATCGGCTCGCGCAGGTTGACGCCCGCGTCGGCCATTACCCGGCGGCAGAGATCATGTGGTAAATCCATGTTCTTGGTCGAAAGTGGATCGATCGCTGGCGGAATGAAAAAGACGCGATCCATCTGTAGGTCAGGTGGAACAAACTCCTGCATCGTGAAGACGGCCGCGTCATAGACTTCCACATATGGCCGCAAGAATTCCCAGACTGAGGGGTTCGGTTCCGACGTGTCAATGTGGCAGCGCCAAACCCACTTCTGGGAGTTGCGCTTTGCGAAGTGCCGCACGGCCGCCGGTTGCGGGTCGTGGACGAGATACAAGTCGTAATCGGACTCAAGGGCTTCGGCGCTTTG
>JAFEAR010000193.1 GCA_018266335.1 Bdellovibrionales bacterium | reverse complement strand
CTTCAGCTTTCTTAGGCGGTTCCGGTAACTTAATCGCATTCTTAGGAATCCACGCCTTCCGCTTGCCCTTGCCCCGCACGGCCATGATGGTTTCCACTCCAACCCAGCGACCATCCGCGGACGTTTTTAGCACCTTTACCAGGTCACCCTCATGGAAGGAGTAAAGCGCCTTGCCGTCGCGCTTGGGTAAACTGCGGCCCGTAACGTCGAACACGATGCGGCCGGAATCTTTGAGCAGCTGTTCATCGGATTTAATGTTGTCCGTATAGACTAAGTCATCTTCGGAGAGCCGCTTCTCGCCAGATTTGGTTTCGAATCCGGGACTAACGACTTCCACGGGCGGAGCCGCAAAGCTCATCGAACTCAACGTAACCATTAATGCTAGACCGCCAAAGAGAATGCGTTTCATATCTAACATGTTCTCATAATCTCCAGCCGAGCGCGAACTCTACGGACAGCCGAGTAGAGTTGACAAAATCTAGCCCCAAACGCCCCAGAAACGAAAATCCGCTGGTTACCGGGGTAAAGCCTACGGAGTAGCCAAAGGCAAAACTCCAAAAGGTTTCGTCCGACCCCTGCCGACGAAACATGAGCAGGCCCAAGTCTGGCCCCAGAGTAAAGGACGATTCAAAATCACGACTCAACAGCCGATAGCGCAACGGAATGGTAAATCCGTTGTCTACCCCGGACGCATGCGCGCGGGCGTAACCCGTTTGCAACCCGGCCATGGCTAAGCGCTGCCGAGTAGCGCTCAGGCCGGGAGACGGCAACATGAAGGAGTAGAGCACCCCGTAACCGAAGTTGCCGTTCGGATCGAAACTCGGCGACCTAAAAGTACTACGCGTCCAGGCAGCCAGCTCGTGTACGGACCGCACTGGCGGAAGTGGCGGCTGCGCGTCGAGTTGGTCGCGCTGAGTATCAAAGGCTGTCGCGCCCTGAAGTTTGGCCGCAGCAGCATCCGTTCCTTTAGTCTCTTCCGGAGGAGCGATGGCCGAGAGAGTGTAATCCGTGCGATCGCGCGGCACCCAGCCACGATTGCGATCTTCATCTTCCACCAACAACCAAGTCTTTTGCGGCGAGAAAGCGCGCAACAAAAGCGTGGTGCCCTCGTCGACATCTGCCAGCACTTTGGATTTAGCCGAAGCCTGGGCAAAGACCGGAGTGGGAATGCGTACGTGTAGCAGCTGTCCGACCGCCTGCTCGGCATTGGGAACCATCGCAAGGGCGAAGAGTGCGTGCGGCTTCAGGGTTTTTTCTCCACGGCTTTATCGCCGGTCGCTTCATCGGACACCAGAATCGAAGCGGCGCGCACATGGCCCAATACTTCTTGCGAAACATCCTTTTCGGATTCGCAGTTACTATTGAGTGATAGGTAGCGCGCCTGATCGGGAGTCAAACAGCTAAACACGGGAATATGCAAAGGACTGGGGTTGTTGCGCGGCAAACGAAAGCCCGCATCCTTGCCCGGCTTTTCGGCGCCCCAGCAATTACGGAAAGTTGAGTAAAAGCCATACTCCACGCCCGAGTTTGTGCGACCCGCACAACGGAAAATTTGGGTGTCCCGCTCGCTGCTCTCCGCAAAGCCGATGACAATATCTTCGGACCAAATTGATCCCCATATACCCGTGTCCACGGACCAAGCCGTCTTCTTCTCGTTGCGGTAACGGGTGAGCTGTTCGAGACCATGCAAATCCGTCATTTTTAACTTAAGGCTAGCGGGCACATGCACCACGGATAGTTTGCGTTCGTATTTGTTTTTAGGGTTCTCGAGCAAGGTTTGGTCGCCCATCATCAACACCACCGGAACTTTTTTTGAAGAACCAGAGAAGTATCCCAACAGAAAAAGCGCCACGCCCAGTCCGCAGGCAACACCAAATAACATGGCAACTCCGAGTGGGTTCTTTTTAGGGGCCATCCACTGCCTATATTAGATCAAATCAAAATCGATAAGTTGCCCGGCTTAACGAAAAAAACATTTTTCCCGTTTGGGCAGCATCCAGAAACCCTTTTTTATCAATAAATACCGACACTACGCGCATTGCCTATTTGCCATGGAGGCACCAACTAACCCCGCCAATTCCAATCTCTGGGGATTTTTTACAACATCGGGATTAACGGCTGCGGAATACTGGTTCTAGTATGAAGAACGTTTTCGGAATCTGGACATTTGTATCGATGATTGTCATCGCTTGGTCGCCGGCGGCCCACGCTACGGACAAAAAGATCACCGTCCAAGGTGTTATCCGTAGAACGGGAACTGCAGCCTCGGATGCCCTCATTAACAGTTCTCCGACAACGTCTAACGCGCACGTTTATCTGCGTTGTATAGGTACTTGCGATAACAGCGGTAGCGCGACCACCATCGATTATAGCTATTCCGGTGGCGGATTGTCAGTGGACGACCATTTGATTGTGCCCGTGAAGAACGGTGCCTTCATGGCCAGTATTACGCCCACGGCGACGACGGCCTCCAAAATGGCCCAATATAAAGATGCCGATTGGTACGTCGTGGTAGATGGTCAGCTCGATCCGAGCTCGGCCTCCACTACTTTCATTCTTCCGATCGATTTCGTTCCCTTCGCTCAAGCTGCTAACTACGCGGCTAACGCTGTATCGGCCGACCAAATCAAGGGTGTCACCGTAGACGTTTCCGCTGCCGCCGAAGGCCTCGTGCTGAAATACCGCAGCGGTCAGCTTGTATTTGATACCGATGACAACACCGGTGGTGGTGGTGGCGGTGGTACCTACTATAACGGTAGTGGCTTGACGCTGTCCGGCGCTACTTTCGCCGTAGACTCCACGACGGTCGCTCGCTTGACCGCCGGTAAAATCTCGACTTCTGCGATCGACACGGGTGTCGGCTCGGGCCAAATCCCCATCCTCGACGGCGCAGGCAAAATTGCCAGTTCCGTTATCCCCGCTATTCCCATGTCAAGTCTTACGCTCGGCGGTACGACCGGTCTCGTGCAGTTGAGCGCCGGCAAAATTCCTTCTGGCTACCTCGACTCCACCAGTTTCGCTGCGGGATCGATCAACGGATCGTCCATCGCCCCGGGTACGATTTCGAGCACCGAGTTAGCAAACGGCTCCGTAACGAACGCTAAAATCGCCAACGGCGCAGTAGACGACACCAAAATCTCGGGAGTGAACGGCTCCAAGATCTCCGGTGGATTAAACGTATCCGGTGTAACGGCTACCAGCATTACCTCTACGGGCGCTATCTCCGGCACGAACATCACGGCCTCGGGTAATATTTTGGGCGTAACGGTTCAAGCCAACAGCATGTCGATCGCCAACCAAGGCGAGCTTCGTTTGTTTGAAGCAAGCGGCAACGGCACGAACTACCTTGGCCTGAAGGCTCCGGCTGTTCTCGCTGGCGACTTGTCCTGGACCATGCCCGATGTGGACGGCGGTAACGGCCAGGTCATGAAGTTCAACGCCACCACCAAAACTTTCTACTGGGCGAACGACGCGGGCGCTTCGGGTAGCATCTCGGGCCCCGGTACCTCGACTCTGACCGCAATCGCTCGCTGGGCTGCAACCGATGGTTCGCAGCTCTCGAACTCGGGCATCACGATCGACGGCTCAGATAACTTAGCCGGCGCCGCTAGTGTAACCAGCACGGGCCTTATCTCGGGTCTTAACCTGCGCGCTACCTCGGCAACTGCGTCGCGCTTTGCCTTCTTGGACTCGTCTAAGAACGTAACCTCTTCCGCTTTCGCAGTGAGCGATACGGAATTCGGTTACCTGATGGGTGCTACCTCGAGCATCCAAACGCAATTGAACGCTAAAGCCGACGTCGCTAGCGTGAACGGTAAAGTCGCTAAAACGGGTGACTCGATGTCCGGTGCTCTGCAAGTCGGTGCCGCGATTACCTCGACGGGTGTTGTCACCGGTTCGGGCGTGAACGTAACGGGTGCTACCGCATCGCGCTTTGCGATGTTCGACGGCTCCAAGAACGTGGTGTCCTCCGCCTTCACCACCACGGATACGGAATTCGGTTACCTCAGCGGTGTAACGTCGAGCATCCAAACGCAGATCAACAACCTCGGCAGCGCTACCAACAAGGTCTCCAAAGCTGGTGACTCCATGTCCGGTGCCCTGCAGGTTGGTGCCGCCATCACCTCCACGGGAACTGTAACGGCTGCAACCTTGAACGCAACGGGTCTTACGGCTAACCGCGCGCTCGCAACCGATGGCTCCAAAAACTTAGTGGCCTCGAGCGTGACCGACACCGAATTGGGTTACCTCAGCGGCGCTACCTCGAACTTACAAACGCAAATCAATAGCATCAGCGGTGCGGGTATCGGTAACAAAGTCTCCAAAACGGGTGACTCGATGTCCGGTGCCCTGCAAGTTGGCGCAGCTGTGAGCGCCACGGGCTTTAACTCCTCGAGCGCTACGGCCTCGCGCTTCGCGATGTTCGATGCATCTAAGAACGTTATCTCCTCGGCTTTCACCACGACCGACACTGAATTCGGTTACCTCAGCGGTGTAACGGCTGCCCTGCAAACTCAGATCAACAACATCAACACCACCACCGCTGGCATCTCCGGCAAAGTGGCTAAGACTGGCGATTCTATGTCCGGCGGCCTACAAGTCGGTGGCACGGTGCAAGCGAACACGATCTCGCTCGCTAACCAAGGCGAGCTTCGCTTGTACGAAGCAAACGGCAGCGGCACGAACTACCTTGGCCTCAAAGCTCCGGCTACTTTGGCCGGTGACTTGTCGTGGATCATGCCCGATGTGGACGGCGGTAACGGTCAAGTCATGAAGTTCAACGCCACCACCAAAACTTTCTACTGGGCGAACGACGCGGGCGCTTCAGGTAGCATTTCGGGTCCCGGCACTTCCACGCTGACCGCAATTCCTCGCTGGGCAGCGACCGATGGTTCGCAGCTCTCGAACTCGGGTATCACGATCGACGGCTCGGATAACCTCTCCGGTGCCGCAAGTTTGAGCAGCTCGGGTTTGATCTCTGGTCTTAACCTGCGCGCTACTTCGGCCACGGCTTCGCGCATCGCGCTCTTCGATAGCTCGAAGAACGTCGTGTCCTCGGCCTTCACCACTACGGATACCGAACTCGGTTACCTCAGTGGTGTGACGGCTGCTCTGCAGACGCAGATCAACAACATCAATACCACCACGGCCGGCATCTCCGGCAAAGTGGCTAAAACGGGGGACTCGATGTCCGGTGCTCTGCAAGTCGGTGCCGCTATCACCTCCACCGGTGTTGTGACTGGCTCGGGATTCAACTCTACCGGCGCTACGGCTTCGCGCTTCGCGATGTTCGATGGTTCCAAGAACGTTGTCTCCTCCGCTTTCACCACCACGGACACTGAATTCGGTTACCTCAGCGGTGTGACGGCTGCGCTGCAAACGCAGATCAACAACATCAACACTTCGACGGCGGGTATCTCCGGCAAAGTCGCTAAAACGGGTGACTCGATGTCCGGCGCTCTACAAGTCGGTGCGGCGATTACCTCTACGGGTACCGTAACGGCTGCGACTTTGAACGCAACGGGTGCTACGGCTTCGCGCATCGCTCTCTTCGATAGCTCGAAGAACGTGGTGTCCTCGGCCTTCACCACTACGGACACCGAACTCGGTTACCTCAGTGGTGCTACTTCCAGCATCCAAACGCAGATCAACAACATCAACACCACCACCGCTGGCATCTCCGGCAAAGTGGCTAAGACCGGCGACTCGATGTCCGGTGCTCTGCAAGTCGGTGCCGCTATCACCTCGACCGGTGTGATCACCGGCTCCGGCGTGAACGTTACCGGTGCTACGGCTAACCGCCATGCCTTCTTCGATGGTTCGAAGAACTTAGTGGCTTCGGCCTTCACCACCACGGATACCGAACTGGGCTACCTCGCCGGTACGACGGCTAGCGTACAAACGCAAATCAACAACCTGGCTTCGGGTAGCGCTCTCGCTAACGGCTCGGTGACCACCATCAAACTCGATGGCACCTCGGGCACGGAAGCCGTAACGCTCGATAAACTCCGGTCGACGGCGGACACCGCCGCCCTGGGCGTAACGGGCAGCCGTACCTACGGCGCTACGGACACCGATGGCAACACGGTGACCTACTCTTCGGGCGGTAGCTCGAAGTCGGTCACGGTGGTTACCAAAGTTCCGCTCTCGATGGCTAACAATGACTGCGGCACGACGGACGTCGCCTCCGGCAACATCGTCTGCGCGGGCTTCTAAGACCGCTTCTAGGAAAGGATCGAGCAATGAAACGCACGACCAGCATCCAAAGAAGCGGCCTTACCGCCCTTCTCTTTGTGCTTGCACTCTCGGGATGTACCGGGGTGTTGAACGATAACTCGACGAAAGCGGGCGCCACGGCGATCTCGCTGCTCGACGACGAATCGAACAAGTTGTTGTGGAAAAAATTGAACGATCTCAAGGGTAACAAAAAGGAGCTCTCCATTTCGGGCGAGTGCGGCAGCGAGATTCCCAAAGTCACCGTGGAAGTTATTCCCGCGGACAAGAGCGTCTCCAAGTGGACCTTCGATGCAACCTGCAACAACGGCACGCTGAACGCGAACTTCAAAAGCGCAAACAAGTTTCCCAGCAACGGCCGCTACCGGGTGCTTTTTTCGGGTGAGGCCAGCGACGGAACGGTCGTCGTGATCGAGCGTTACTACGACTTGTACTATGTAGAAAATCCTTCGAGCATGGTGGCCCTTAAGTGCGTCGATAGCCTTACGGAAACCAACATTCCCATCGTCAGCGACGAGTGCACCGTTACCAAAACTCAGAATCTCCGTATCGACGGAACCTGTACCACGGATGCCACGAGTCATTCCACAACTGCGACTTTGCAAACGACCATTTCAAAATCCTGTCCGAGTTTTTCTCAGGACTACGCTTCGCTCACGACCGGACCGCACCTTATTCCTATCACCTGGACGGACCCTTGGAACAACACCTACACCGTGACACTGCTGGTTAAAAAACTCGATACCCTCGACTGGCAAGGTGGCGGCGTGTCGTTCGTGAGCGCCGTAAACTTTGCGCCCACGAACTCGAACATTCCGGTCCAAATTGCTATGGCCACGGGTAGCCCTTGGGCTCCCGTGAGCAGCGATATCAATAACACCGTTCCCTTTGCGCGCGCCCCGGCTTCGACCAGTGGCGGCGGCGAATCTCGCACTCTAGCCCCCGGCTATTTAAGCTTGGTTTACGGGCTCTCCGACAGCGATTAATATAGAGTTATGAATTCGAAATACTCTTGGTCCTTGTTGGTTTTGCTTTGCTCTCTAGCGCACGCCGGCACTCCGGCCCCCGTAACGCCGCCGAAGCCCGCTACTCCTCCCGCCGCCCCCGGAGAAGTGAAGTCGGGTGAGTACGTCATTAAGGATGTCCAAATTAGTTTCGAAGGCGAAGACGAATCCAATCCGCCGCAATTAAAAACGGACGCAAAATCCAACGCCAAAGCACCTAAACAAAAGGCACCCAAAAAGGCTGCGGCCAAAAAAGTGGACCCCAAAGCCGCCGCTCCGGCGACCGATTCAGCCCCGGCGAAGTGAAGTTAGCTTAGCCAAAACTTCGAGTGCGCCCTCGGACGCCGCTTTGGCGGTGATGTACTGGGGGCCACTAAACTTCACCACTCCGGAGAAGGCTCGAATGTTCGCCACCCCAATCGAAGCCTGCGTGAGTTCAAAGAGTGGGCCGTCGTTCGGCGAATCACCCACGTAAACCAAATTCCGTTCGCAGCCCGACAGCGACGAATAGGCCTTGAGCAAGCGAGCCAAGCCGTCGGCCTTCGAAAACTGGCCCCACCAACCATTCACGTGAATGCTGCTCACCTTAGCGGTGGCTCCGAGCTTTTCAAAAAGCTTGGCAATGCCCGTAGCTTCGGCCAGCGTCAGCGGCGGTTCTACTTCTTCGGCAAAATCGATGGCCAAATCATAAAGGCGAAAGGGCTGATCCGAAGCCACTCGAACGCGCGGAAAGGCTTCGAGAATTTTTTTGGTCGCCGCCGCATGCTTCTTGCGCATGCCTTCGGGGGGCGTGGATAAATAGTTACCCCCCGGATGCCAGAACAGGCGCTGGGGTTCCTCGTGCAAACCTCGTTGCTTGCGCGTCTTTTTCCAAAAATAGAGAACCGCTCCATTTTCGGCCACGATGCCATCGAAGGGCAGAAGCTTAATGAGCGCATCGGCCCAGCCCGCCGGCCGGCCGGTCACTAAAAACACGAACCACCCGGATTTTTGAACTTTTTCCAGCGCCACCGCAACTTCGGGCGGCAAGCTACCGTGCGTGGTGAGCGTGTCATCTAAATCAAAGGCCGCCACGCGGCGCGATTCAAAGTAGGGATCGATTTTAAGCGACCATTCCGACAACGGCATCATACCCGAGCAGGTTATCAGGACCTGGCACGATAGTCGCTAGGGCCAGGACATGACACACACATCTTCGTCCCCCCAAGTTATCAAATTACTCTCCTGGCAGTGCCAAGCACTCCGTCCCAAGCGGGTCACCATCGAGGTGTTACGCTCGCAGGGATTAAACCAATTGGTGCTCACCGGACTTCCGGATGCCTGGCTGCGCGACAGCCGCGACAAGCTCCGCGCGCTGATTGGCTCGCTCGTGCCGTGGAATCCCATGGCCCGCATTCTCGTGCACCTTTTACCGGCCGACGAATCTAAAAACGGAGCGCACTTAGAACTGCCCATCGTCATTGGCTGCCTGGCGGTGCTGACGCACGAACCGCTGCCTCCCAGCGCGCAGCGTTTTTTAGCGGAACATCCGCTCGTCGGCTCGCTCAATCTCTCCGGCGATCTAGAGCACACCGAACTCAGTCGCATGCTCGAACGCGCCGACCCGGAACACACCGTCGGACCTTCCCGCTTTCGCACCCTCACCGAGCTCTGGGATTTCTTGCTGCAGGGACAGGTGGATCGACTCCCTCCCCTTCTCCACGCCAATGGTCCGGCCGCACCGCGCCCGCAACCCATCGCGGTGGAGGGACGGCTGTGGCAACGCTTTTGGCTATTAGCCGCCGCGGTGGCCGAGGTTCCCGTGTTGCTGATTGGTCCACCGGGTCAGGGCAAGAGTCACCTCGCACGTTGGGCCGCGAGCCTCGTTCCCAATCCATCGCCCGAACGTCGCTTCGAGATTGAACAGATATGGAGTTTGGCGGGCGCCTGGCCCACCACTCTGCCTCCCGTCGTCGCACCTCATTCACGAGTGAATATTGCCGAGCTCATCGGCCACTCGCGCCGCGGAATTTCACGCCCGGGGCTCTTTAGTCTGGCGCACGGAGGCACACTCATTCTGGATGAATTTGCCGAGCTCAATCGCGACTGTCGCGAAACATTGCGAACAATTCTCGATCGCCGTCTGGTGGTAAGGCAGGCGCACCAGGAACAGATCGAATGGCCCGCGGATTTTTGGCTCATTGCCACGGCCAATCCATGTCCGTGCGGATTCACGCGCGGCGATGTCACGGCCGATTGCACCTGCCCCGCCAGCGTGCGCACACTGTACAAGAGTCGCTTCTCCGGCCCACTGCTGGATCGCTTCGGTCTTAAGTTGTACATCGACGAGCAACAACTGCGCGATCCTCGCCAAAGCGATATTTGCGACTGGTTCGACATCGCACGTCTCGACGACGCCGGCGAAGCGCTGCCCAATCTGGTGGCCGAACTTCGACCCCGCGTTCGCGAACACCTCGTTGCCGCGCGGGCGGACATTGTTGCCAGCCCCATTTTTGTCAAAGTTTCCGAGCGCGAACGCCAGACGGTCACGCGCTTGCTGGCCGCCCTCCGCGTGCTGACGAATCGCCCCAGCACCGAACTCATCGTGGGCGTGTTTCTTTTGAAACGCTTCGAAGACCAACTCGTGCGCGCCCAATCGAATTTAAACCTAAGGAATCTGACATCATGCTGAGTTTTTACGAATGCTTTTTGTGCCGCTCTCCGGCAAGCCGCCAAACCTGGTTATGTTCGGTCTGCGCGCAGGAACTGGGACGCCACCTACATCCTCGGCAGGCACCCAGCATCGACATCGACGGGGTGCCCCTCCTTTCGTTGGGCGACTACGATGGCCTCTACGCGCGACTCATTAAAATTGCGAAGAGTCAGCCATCGGGACAAATCGGCACCGAACTCGAAGCCTTTTTTCGCTCGCTCGTGCAACATTGGCGCAGCGAAATTTTGGACCTAGGCTGTTCGGGAATCGTGCCGGTGCCTAGTCATCCGCTCCGCGCCTTCCTACAGACGGATTTAAGTCGGCACCTCGGCCAGGAAATTGCTCGGGAGCTTGGGCTGCGTCCCCTCGTAGGACTCTTGCGACCTCAGATTAAGACGCTCCTGAGCGAGCGCGGACAACAGAAGGGCCTTTCCCGTCGGGACCGATTGGCGATGAAGGCCGAAGATAAGTTCAGAATTCGTCCCAAAGATCTGCGTTTCCACGATCTGCAGCCCCCCAAGCAGCGCCAGGCTCCCCTGTTGCTCGTAGATGACGTTTGCGCCACGGGGGCGAGTTTACGAGCTGCGAAATATATTCTTGAAGAATCGGGCTTCCGAGTGGGGGCCATGCTTGTCTTAGCGAGAAGCCGCGGTGAGAATAGGCCCTGAATATGGCGCACCAAGAATTTAAAACCATTATCGAACCCTTCCGTATCAAGGTTGTCGAACCCATTCGGCAAACCACTCGGAGCGAACGTCAAAAGTACCTGCGCGATGCCGGGCTCAACCCCTTTTTGATTGCCTCCGAGAATGTGCTCATCGACTTACTCACTGACTCGGGCACCTCGGCCATGAGCACGGAGCAGTGGGCCGCCGTCATGCGCGGCGACGAATCGTATGCCGGGAGCCCGAGTTTTTATCGCTTCGAAAAGGCGCTCAAAGACATCACGGGCTGCACCGAAATTATTCCCACTCACCAGGGCCGCGCTTCGGAGCGCATCATGTTCACCACGCTCACTCGCCCCGGACAAATTGTAGTCTCCAACATGCTCTTCGACACCACCCGCGCTAATGCCGAAGCGGTGGGCTGCACTACAGTGGACGTGCCGTGTGCCGAGCTCGCGCAACCCATGGTGCCAGCTCCCTTTAAAGGCAACATCGACCTGCAAAAATTGGAGGATCTCCTAAAACGCGAAAAGGATAAGGTGGCCATGGTGGTCATGACCATCACCAACAACTCGGGAGGAGGGCAACCTGCTTCGCTTGCCAACATCAAAGCGGCCGCAGCTCTCGCCAAAAAATATGCTCGCCCCTTCGTT
>JAFEAR010000192.1 GCA_018266335.1 Bdellovibrionales bacterium | reverse complement strand
GGCGTGGGCGAGCGTCGGTCGCTCAGCGAAACTAAATTTTCACTGCTCACTTCTTCGGCCCTCGTTTTTTGGCCCGTGAGCTCGCGCAGGCGCTCGTTCAAGCGGCTAAGTTTGGTCATGTCGCGCGCACCCACGCGAAGGGCAACCAGGGCGCTGTCCCACGTGGGTTCGCGCGAGTAGGCCAGCAAGAGCGGTGCTTGCCCGCTCGGTGCCGTGCACTTCAGAACAAAATCGTTGAGCGTGCTGCGCCAGGCTTTAAAGGCCCAGTCGTCCAGGGGTTGCGTGCGCGCAATGACGTCTACGTCGATCAGAATGAAGGAGATGGTGTCGGTGTCCAGCACGGGCTGCCACTCGTGCGCGTGGGCAAGGGGCCAGCCTTCGATGGCAAAGCCTTCGGGCGCAGCCGTGCCCGCTTCTGCCCATGGGCTGACCCGGCCGTCGCCGTTCACAAAAAGAAGCCTCTGCCGAGGCGAGCTAATGCCGACTGACATCCTGACTCTACTTATCGGCCCGCCGGCCACTGAAGTTGAGGGCGCGTCAGGTCTTTGGCGGCCCCATTAGTTTACTTGGATTTGACTGCCGAAGCCGCAACGCTCAGCTCGTAGCTTTCGCTGGTCTTGGTGGAGCTGGTTATCGTGGCGCGGGTGCCGTCGCGATTCACAAGGAACTGCGGCTGAGTCAGCGTTGCGCCGCTCTTGGTATCGTACAGGTTCATGGCAAAGAACACGGCGGGATGGGCGGCATCCTTGCCGGGATGGTCGGAAGCTTTCACTTTGAGCGAAACGCCGTTGTTAAAATCGTAGTTGGATTCTTTGCCGTCCATGCGCAGCAACGCGGTGAGATTTTGCTCCGTGCCGCGGTACTTGAGGTCAATGCGCGTGGACACGATGCTGCCCTGATTCGCCGCCGCAGCGGCCAAGGAGCTGAGTGCAACGAGAGTGGTAAGTAAGTATTTCATTCGATCCCCCTGCGCCCGAGTTTAACTGAGTTTTGAGAGTTGGCATAGAAACTGCTCGGGCCGACCTTGCCCAGGGATGGGCACGGCCGGCCCAAGGACGAGCCCCGCAAGGAGGTTCGTATGGAATATGAGCAAATATTCCAATTAATAAGGGACCTAGCATCGACGCTAGGTCTCCTCGTCAGATTGATGAGAATCTTGAGTCGAGTGAGCCGAAAGAGGAGAAAAAAGTCATAAGACTTCTTTCTTCAAATTAACGTTGGGTTTTAACGCCTAAAAAAGAAGCAAGGCAGCTTCGCCTTAGCTCATCCCTGGGCACTTGCGTGATATAAAGCCCCCCATGTTCTGGGCCGGACTCTTTATCTTTGCTGCGCACTACGCGCTTTTGATTCTGGATGAAACCAAAAATCATTCGCGGCGGCCCATCGGTCGTCGCGAGCGGATGGGGCTTATTCTCGATGCGCTCATGTTGGCGTGGCTGGCGAGTTTTGTGTTCTTCGTGAAGTACTCCGAGGGCATGGCATTCGTGTACGGTGCGCTGGCGCTCCTCACGCTGCTTTTGGTGACCAGGCAGGAACTCCACGTGCGTGAATGCGACCGGCGCGAGCGTTGGATGCATTCGCTTCTTTTCATATCTTATCCGCTTGTAGTCATCACGCTCGCCGCTTTTTGGCCCTTCGTTTCGGGCCTGTCGTGGATTGTGCGCTCGGTGCTTCCTTTTTCTACGCGGGGCTTTCGGCCGCTCGTGGGCCTATACTTGGTGGCACTAGTCGCACTCATTGGTTTCTTTGTGCAGCGCCTGCCACGGGTGCCGCCCAAAGATTCGCTCCCAACGGATTGAGAACATGGAAATTCGTCAACGACCTGACACTTTGCTGCCTGTGGCGCGCCGCGCGTCTTTCGTGGTGCTCGCAACCCAAGTTTTCCCCCGAATCCGCCGAAATTTAGGGGACGCATGAAAAAGCATTGCTCGATTCGTTTCTTATCCGTACTGGCGCCGCTGGCCCTGGTGGCGTGCTCGCTGAGTGGTCCGCTGCGCGAAGATCGCCGGGCTACGGGCTACAAAATTGGCCAGTTGCCGTCCGCGTGGGAAAAACGCACGGAGAGCGAAGTGGACCAAACTTACTTTCACCAAACGCACGGTTCGGTGCTGGCGCTCTCTACGGTGTGCAATCGTTACGAGGATGTTCCCCTGGATGCGCTCCACAAAGATTTGATCAATCCCATCGAAGCGCGCGAAACAATTCTCGATGAGCGCCGCCCCATGGACGACCGCGAAGCCGCCTTCACCAAGATCCGGGGCAAGCTCGATGGCGTGCCCGTGGAAGCTTATTTCGTGACCCTCCGCAAAGACGGCTGCATTTTTGATTTCAGTCTCTTCGCTAAAAAACAGATTCCTGCCGACGACGAAAAAGACTTCCTTAAGTTCGTCGGCAGTTTTCATTTCTCGGACAGCAGCTTCAAGGAGAACGCCAGCCAATGAGCGACACTCCGAACATGCTGAAGGGCCTGCAGAACACGGCCTTTGGCCGGCTCATGGAAAAAATTGGCGACTACGCGCGCATGATCAAGGACTCGGCCAAGGTCCTCGTTACGGATCCGCCCTCGTTCTCGTCCGTGCTCGATGAGTTGTACCACATTGGCGTTAAGTCCTTCGTGATTGTGGCCGTGACCGCCATGGCCACGGGCCTGGTTATGTCGCTGCAATTCGGATTTGGCTTGGCGCGTTTTGGCGCCAAACTCTACGTGCCCAAAATTGTGGCCGTATCTATTTTGCGCGAGCTGGGGCCCATTTTCACGGCGCTCATGCTGGCGGGCCGCGTGGGGGCGGGTATTGCTTCGGAAGTCGGCTCCATGAACGTCACGCAGCAAATCGACGCCATTCGTGCGCTGGGTACGAACCCCCTGCAAAAGATTGTGCTCCCCAAAGTGATTGCGTGCGTGATTGCGGCGCCGATTCTGACCCTCTTCGCCAACCTGCTCGGTATTTTCGGCGGCATGGCCATGTCCTCGAGCCAGCTTTCGGTGAGCGCCTACGATTATTTCTTTAAATCGTTTGAAATCATCACGGGTCGCGACCTCACGGGCGGGCTCTTTAAGTCCATCATCTTTGGTTTCATCATTGGCACCATTGGCTGCTACGTGGGACTCAACACGCGCGGCGGCACGCAGGGCGTGGGTAACTCCACCACCAAGGCCGTGGTGATGGCCTCCGTGGGCGTGGTCTTTGCGGATTTCGTGCTGACCAAAGCCATTTGGATTTTCGAACTCGCCTTCCGCTCCGGAGGCGTTTGACTATGAACGCCACGCCGCTCATTGAAGTTCGGGGTTTCCGCAAGCTCTTCGGCACCAAGGTGGTGCACGACGGTGTGGACTTTACCCTGCATGCGGGCGAAGTGGTGAGTTTGATTGGGGGCAGTGGTTCGGGCAAGAGCGTGCTGCTGCGTTCGTTGATTGGCCTGGAAAAACCCGATGCCGGCACCCTCAAATTCAAGGGCAAAGACATTACGCATCTGAATGAGCACGAATGGAACGAAGTGCGCACCAAAATCGCCTACGTGTTTCAGGGCGGCGCGCTGTTCGACTCGCTCACCGTAGAAGAAAACTTGCTGTACCCGCTCGATGCGCACACCACGCTCACGCGCGCGCAGAAAATGGTGAAGGTTAACGAAACGCTTGATCTACTGGGACTCAAAAATGCCAACGAGCTGCTCCCGGCCGATTTGTCGGGTGGCATGCAAAAGCGCGCGGGCCTGGCGCGGGCGCTCATGCTCGATCCCGAAGTTATTCTGTACGACGAGCCCACGGCGGGCCTGGATCCGTTCAACACCAAAAATATTCAGGACATTATCGTGGACCTAAAAAATAAGGGCCGGGGCGGAATTCTCGTTACGCACGATATGCCCACGGCCTTCGCCACGTCCGAGCGCATCTCGCTTTTGTTGCAGGGAAAAATAGCGGTCACGGGACCGGTCAAAGATTTACGCGACGGGGGAGACCCCCTCGTGCAATCGTTCATTACGGGAGAAATGGCTTATGGAAAAACCAAATAGCAAGGGCGCCAACACCTTCGTCGTAGGACTCTTCGTCTTCGTGGCCTTCCTGGTCATGTCCGGATTTGTGGTCTTCATGGGTGGTTCCTCGCCCTTCAGTGGGGAACTCAGCGTGCGCGGTTTTTTCCGCGACATTCGCGGTCTCAACGTGGGTGCACCGGTGTTCTACTCGGGCATTCAGGTAGGACGCGTGAAGGGCTATCAATTTCCTACCGTTGAAGAGAGTAAAATATCCGGCCAGGAAACAGGCGTGTACGTTGTGGTGGGTTTATTCGGCGAGCACAAGAAGCGCATCCAGCACGACGCCGTCATGACCATCGCTACGCAGGGTGTGTTGGGCGATAAGGTGATCGTGCTGACCCCTGGCAAGGGGGGCAGTGAGCCCGTCAAGAAAAACGAAACTCTCGTGTCGCTGCAACCGCAAGAGTTGGGCGATTACTTTAAGCGTGGTGGCGATCTGGTAGAAAATGTGAACGAACTCATCACCAACTTAAACGGCTTGGTGGCCGAAGTGCGCGGCGGTGGCAACATTGGTGCAACCATCGCCAATCTCGAAAAAATGACGGGCTCCCTTGCTGTGTCCAGTAAGAATTTTGAAACCTTTACCAAGGATGATCTCCTGGTGGTGTCCAAGAGCCTGCGCCGAATTCTAGAAAAAGTGGACAAGGGTGAAGGTACGCTTGGGGCGCTCATCAACGATCCCTCCCTGCACGAAGACCTGCGCTTGTTGGTGGGGGGAGCGCAGCGTTCTAAGGCAGTTCGCTTCCTGATTCGTCAAGCCATTTCTTCAGGCGATAAAAGCGGTAAATAGGCTCTTCGGACTGCAGCGCGCCGTTGACTCGGTAGGTTGCGAGACTATTTTGTCCGCCTCGTGGTCAGGAAATCTCACTTCTTTATCTTCGGCGACCAAAGTTGGCCGGTGGAATCGCTCGCCAAGACGCTTCCTCCGGACATTGCCGTGTCCACTTGGGTCGAAGGCAAGGGCTGGTTGGGTGCGAGTCAGAATCGCCAGTCGCCCCAGATCAAGGCCATCTTGGCGGCTCAGCACTGCGAGTTACCCGAGAACGCCGCACATGACGCCGTAGCGATTGTGGGCTTTCAGAGTCCCGAAATGTCTCGCAAAATTGCCGACTGTCTGCGCGAGCGCCGCGCGGACATTAAGGTGCTCGAGGTCGGCTCGCGCGGGTCGCGCTCGGCGGCGCGCGAACCTCGCCGCTCCGTGGCCTGGCACGACCTTATGTCCGAGGGGATGGAGCAAGAAATCCAGCTTCTCTCCGTGCAGCGCCGCGTGCAGGAACTGCGCGACGTGCTCAAGGATGCCGATCGCGTGGCCATTCTGCTGCAGGACGACCCCGATCCCGATGGTCTGGCTTCGGCACTCGCCCTGCGTAAAATTCTTAATCGCAATTCCCAAACGGCGCCCATCGTTAGCTTCGGCCGCATCACGCGTCCCGAAAACGTGGCTATGAGTCGTTTGCTGGGCATCGAAGTTGAGCACGTCAATTTAGAACAGCTGCATAAGTTTTCGCGCATCATGCTGGTGGATTGTCAGCCGTCGTTCTTCAAGGGCCGAAAAATTCGCGGCGATGTGATCATCGATCACCATCCACGGGTGGATTTGCCCGTTACGGACGATGCATCCGAACCTATTTTTGTAGAAATTCGCGAGGATCTCGGCTCGCTCTCTACGTTGCTCACGCAGTACCTGCGCGCTGCGAACGTGGAAGTGTCGCAGCGTTTGGCGACCGCGCTTTTGTACGGCATTAAGACCGACACCCTCGTGCTCAATCGCGAAGTGTCGGGTTTGGACTTGGACGCCTTCGTTTATTTGTATCCGCTCATTAACTACAATGTGCTTCGCCGCATTGAGCGTCCCGAGCTACCGCTGGCTTATCTGGATTGCTTGCGCAAGGGGCTCAAGTACATGGAGAGCAGCGACGGCGTGGTGGTGCTCATGTTGGGCGAAGTCACCCGCGAGGAGTGGATTCCCCAGGCGGCCGATTTTGCCTTGCAAGTGGAAGGTTCGCAGTGGGCGATGGGCTGCGGTGTGATTGACGGTCGCATTGTGATTTCGGGTCGCAATTGCGGTTACGTTCAGCACTGCGGCGATTTGTTTAAGCAGCTTTTCGATGGTCTGGGTTGCGCCGGTGGTCACCGGACGATGGCGAAGGCTATCATTGCGCTTCCCGAATGGGAAAAGCGTTACGGCAAGAGCAGCTTGAACATGACCAAACTTCCCAAACTCCTGGCGACCATTGTGAACGAAAACCTAAGTGCGGGGCACGCCTAAGGCACGCTCTAATTACGGGCGTACGATCACCGATTTTAATTCCGTAAAACTTTCCATCGCGTAGCGCGGACCCTCGTGGCCCGTGCCGGACAAGCCGCGTCCGCCAAAGGGCATGGGCTCGAGGCGCAGCGAAGTGCTTTCGTTCACGAGCACGGCGCCGAATTGCAGTTCACGCGTGGCGCGAAAGGTTTGCGCCAGATCGCGCGTGAACACGGCCACCTGAAAACGATACTTGCCCGCATTCACGCGCTTGACCCAGGCGTCGAAATCTTCGGCGAAGAGATTCAGATAGGGGCCAAAGAGTTCTTCGCTCACGAGGGGCGAATCAAAGGGCACGCCCTCGAAGAGCGCGGGACGCACGTAGGTGCCGGCTTGGGCTAGTTGCTCGGCGGTGAGGTCCAGCGCGCCGTCGGTTTCGGCCACTAGGCGGGCGCCTTGGCGGAGGGCGTCGGTGCGTAACTTTTCGCAGCGGGCAGCGGCGGCGCGGTCAATGAGGCACGAGGCCACGGTGCGCTCGTCCGCGGGGCGTCCCCAGGGCAGTTTGCGCACACGATCGGCCAGCAGCGTGCGAAACTCGTTCAGCACGGCCGGGTGGGCCGAAACGTTTTGCAGCCCAATGCACACTTGGCCAGCGTAGCTCATGCCACCCAACACGACGGCATCGGCCGCGTGCTCTAAGTCAGCCGAGGCGTCGATGTAGGCCGAAGCGTTGCCGCCCAATTCCAGAAAGCAGGGTTTGGTTAGGCCGGCGGCAATTTTCCAGCCCACCGCTGCCGAACCGGTGAAGGAGACTTGCGCCACGCGCTCGTCTTGAATGAGGCGCGCGGTGACTTCGTTGTCGGCGTTAACGACCGAGAGCATGCCGGCCGGTAGGTCGGCCGCATGGCAGAGGTCGGCCAGGGCGAGGGCCACCGCGGCCGACTTGGGCGAGGGCTTTAGAATGACGGGGCAGCCCGTCACCAACGCGGGAACAACCTTGTGCATGACCAGGTTTAGCGGAAAATTAAAGGGTGTAATGGCCAAAAGGGGGCCCCGGGGCTCGCGTAGGGTCCAGGCCTCTAGGCCGGTCCACTGGGCCCGGGCGGGGGTGGGTAGGCCCTGCGCAGCAAAAAGGCGGGGAGCCTCCTGTAGGGTCCAGTCAATGGTGGCCAGGCTGCGCTGCACTTCCACGCGGGCCAGGCGAATCGGCTTGGCGACCTCGCGCGAGATCATCTGGGCGCAAAAATCCAGGTTGGCTTCGAGCTTGGCGCGCAGGCGCTCTAGGAAGGCCAATCGCTCGTGGAGCAGAAAGAAGCCGCGTTGCACCTGCCCAAAGCTCAGGTGGGCCCCTTCCAGCACGGCTTCGAGAATCTCGCCCGACTCGGTGTGTTCTAGGTAGGCCACCTGGGCAAAGGCCTCGGAGTCTCCGGCGGGGGGAGTTACCGGGCGAAAGCTGCCGGAGGGAGTGTATTGGCCGTTCACGTAGAGTCCGAAGGAGCGCATGTCTTTCCCTTAACAGAGGGTCGGCGGCGGATCATCTTTTGAGTTCTAACCCTGGCCCTGTTAAAGTCGCCCCGGTAATGGGCACGGACAGCAATTCCCAAGTTATCGAGGCGCTGCGCAAGCTGCTCGATTCCGTGCGCGACCCGGGTGTGGACGATTGGGACCCGATTGAATTGGGTTTGCTTATCTCTAAACTCGAATACGCCGATTTGGATTTGGCCCAGCAGCGCGCGGTCTTCAATGAGATGGCGGCCTCCGTTACTCGCAGCGTGAACAATCCGGCGCTCAAGTTGGGCGATTTAAAATCGAAGACCCAGCACATTGCTAAAATTTTCTCGCAGGAGCTCGGCTTCGCGGGCGACAAAACGAACTACTACAACATCAAGAACTCCTTTTTGAACGATGTTTTCTTGCGCCGGAAGGGCATTCCCATTTCGCTCTCGCTCGTGTTCATGGGCCTGTGCCGCGCGGCCGGACTCAAAGCCGTGGGCGTTAGTTTTCCGGGACACTTCCTGGTGAAGATGATGCCCGCGCCGGGTACGCCGTTGGAATCGCACAACTGGCGCGACCAGTGGTTTGTGGATCCCTTCGATGGCGGCGCGATTCTTTCGATCGAAGATTGCGAAAAGCGCTTAAAGGAATGGACTCGCGGCGTGATTCCCTTTGGCCCCGAAGCGCTTAAGCTGGCGGCGCCGCTCGAGATCACTTCGCGCGTGCTGCGCAACTTGCGCGCCATCTTTGCGGAGAAAGAAGACTTTGCGCGCCTGTACTGGGTGCTCACGGGCCTGGTGGAGCTTTCGCCGAACGATCGCTTGGAGGCCTACCGTGAACGCGGCTTTTTAATGGCCCGCATGGGTCGTTTTCAGGCGGCGTGCGAGGATTTGCGGCTGTATTTGGGACACAGTCGCGACATGCAAAAAGTAGCGCATGTGGAGCGCATGCTGCGCTTCATTGAGTCACAAAAGGAAATGCCCAACTAAGGTTGGCGTTCTTAAGGTCCCGGGAATCTTCGGATTTAATTTTTTCTGAATTAAGGAAATATTTTTAGTCAGCGTGGTCGCGCGAGCTTTCTTAAACTGAAGGCTGTGAGAGGTGTGTCCTTCCGCATCGCTATGGGGCTTTTGGGCATCGGCGTGGCCGCATGCTCGCCTGCGCTCAATCCTGCCTCCGGCGGAGTGTCTACGGTGCGCTTGTCGATCAAGAGCCGCTCCGAAACCGGCTTGCATGCCGCTGGGCTCTCGACGGGATCGGGCACGAGCTACGAACTTTCTCCGGACTACTGTTACGCGATTCACGTGACGGGCGATAACCCGCTTCTGCGACGCATGAAGGCCGATGTCAGCTGCACGCAGGGGCCCGATGGGCTGGGATACATCAAGGGCCTATATAGCAAGGGCGACGAAGTTGAACTCGAAGTGCCGGTGGGCACCAAGCGGCGCATCGACTTGCTGGGTCTTCCGAAGGCCCATTTGCCCGGGAACAAATGCTCCAAAGATTTTGTGGTCGATCCAGATTCGGACGGCAAAGAAGTGGTTATTCGCATCGACGGTCAGGTGGTCAAGGTGAACCCGCAGCTCATTGCCACCACCACCACCGACTTAAAGGACGGCGAGAACGTAGTGGATCTCATCGCTGCTGCCGATACGAACGCGGGCGTGGCCTACACTTGCAAGGGCTTTGCGGTGGACAAACTTGTGTTTAGCACCGAGGCGTCGGGCGCCGTGGCTGCGGGTACAGAATTCTCCGTGCAGCCCGTGGTGAAGGCCTTCGACTCGAACGGAAACCTTACGGCGCGCGCTGATCTGGTTACGCTCGTGCCGTACACCGATTCGCTCTGCCAAACACCCGCGGCCCTCACGGCGGCTTCCTTGGCGAACAGCCAAATACCCGCGGTAAATGGTGTGGCCTCCTTTGCGCACTTTCAGATTTTCAAGGCAGGCACTTATTACCTCAAAGCGTTGAGTGGTTCCGTGGCGAGCGCTTGTTCGGCGACCAGCGTGCAAGTGAGTCCGGGCCCCTTGGCGCAGCTAGCCTTAGCGAGCGCCATGCCGGCGGGCCCCTTTGTGCGGGGTTCGAGTTTGTCGGCCTTCGATGTGGTGCTGCAGGATGCTTACGGAAATCTGCGGCCTTCGGACACGAGCACTGTAACGTTGTCGGCGGCTTCGAATTCGGATTGCTCCAGTGCAACTTCGGATTTCTCCGGTTCACTTACGGCCTCGCCGGTGAATGGTTTGGCGCATTTCCCTACGGCTTATATTGCCGCTTCGCCGAACGATGCACGTGCAGTGTATTTTAAGGCGACTGCTGCGGGCGTCTCATATTGCTCGGGACCGAGTAATCCGATGTCCATCGTGGCATCCCTGAGTTTAAGTTACGCTTATAACAACGGCGCAAATTGGAACGACTTTGTTAAGTACTACACCAGCTCCCCAACGGCTTGTAGCGGCGCTGATACAGGTTCGCCTTCGACCTGTATTAATGGCGGCGAATATCGCCGCGTGGATTTACCTTCGGCCTTTGGCACCAGTTGCATTTACCGTATTGCGGACGATCTAGGAGTCTTTGATTGGATCTGTGATTCGTCGATGGCGCCCACTAAATTTATTTCTCGTCTAAAACCAGGCAAAGGATTGGGCGACCTGATTGAGCCCGGTTCGGGTGTTCCGGGTGCTGCGGGTGCGTGGCGGAATAATGCTGTACGCATGTATGACATCTCGACGGGGCAGTTGGTGGGGGTAAGCCCCTCTGGGCAATGGTGGTCCAACTCCGTTGTTGAGGCTCCGGATAGCTCCGCTACCACGGGCAACTTGTCTACCGTGGGAACGATTTATACCTTCAGTAACAATCGATCGACTGCACTCAAGCAAAGTGTGGGTTATCAGATTCTTGCGGACAAAGTTTCTTTCGTGGCGATGCCGGGCGCGGCCGTAGTTGCCTCTGGAGTGCCGGCCAGCGATGGTGTGGTGCAGACGGTTTCAGGCACGCCGGTGAACTTTGTGTGGATTGAAGGTGGCATCGATGGAGCCACGGTCGCCGATATGGGTGTTCGGTTGGACTACGCGAAGTGGTCTACGCTGCGGAATGTGTCCGTATGGCGCGCGAAGACTTCGGGCCTGCTGATGGGAACGGCTCTGTACAACCGAATCATGTACTCGACAATAGCGAGTACCGTGGGCGATACAACGACCCCAACGAGTTGGCATGCCGTGCAGATTTCGGGCTCCAACTACAACGTCTTCGAGGGACTTAAAGTTTACAACAATCTGGCAACGGGCATTTACGTTGCGGGTTCCACCAACAATATTTTTACTCGTTTGCTCGTCACTGGAAACCGTGGTCACGGCGTAGAGATTGATGCCTCAGCCACGGGTACGATTGTTAACTCCGCTACGATGGCCAGCAACGATGCGGGGCTCATTATGGGCTATTCGGGATTCGAAGTGGACACGGCCGTTGTGAACAACGTGCTGGCGATCGAAAACCATCAGCAAGAAATTGATTTGAATTTGAAATCGTCGAAGGTCGGAAACCTGGCCCTGACGCCGGGATCTACGTACGGATTTAAAGCCCGCAATGATTCGAGTTACCCCAATACCTTCCATGGCAACATTCTCCTGAGCTCGGGTGCGACCTGTGCTTCCACGGGAAGCAGCACGGATGTTGGCGTGAGCACCGGTTGCCTAGCTGCGGGCGCCTCGGCGAACGTGGTGCGCAGTCCCAGCTCGCTGCTGAACTCGATTGTAGGGCCGGTGGCGAACGGCGCTAGTGTGTTTGCGAATATTTTGGGTTTTGCTTGGGTAGATTTTGCCAACCCTTTCCGCACTTGGGGCCTCGATGGGGTGTTGGGTTCGGCGACCAACTTTTTTAACGGTTGTAGTCCGACGGATACTTCTTGTCGTACTTGGGATTGGTCGCTCAAGGCTAGCGACACGATCCTGCGTAACAGCACAAAGGTCTCCGCGAGCACGAGCGCAGCAAACGGGGCCTTCGTGTCGGGATCTACCTGTCCTTCGGAAGTTGATTCCAACTTAGGCGCTAACGTGGCGACCGGACCGTCTGGGGACTTTCTAATCAACGCCGTGGAAATGCTGGGCGATAACCTAGGTAACGACAACGGCCTTTGCGAGTCGGGCGAAGCCTGCATCTATACGCCTAACTTCGGTGCGTACCAGGGTGGGCATCACGATGGCACCGATACGCCCGGGCTCTGTACCCTCATTGCGGGCCCCATCAACAACGTGCAGATGTTCGGGTATCCGGCCTCTCAGAATGGGTTTTAGGATTTATCCCCGTCGCATCGCCTGGACTCCGTAAGATTTAATCCCTCGGCGGAGATTGCACGAGCTGCACAGAAGCTGGATGTTCGCAGTCGAGCTCCATTTCGGACTGGCCTTCGGGGCGATCCCGTATTGCATTCATGAAAAATTCTATATCACGACATTTTCAGAGCCCTTTTTTGTAATGATTCAGAGCGAAAATGCTTGTACTTTTAAAACGCGTAGGCGCTTCGCTATTGAGATTTCTTTAGGGAAAAAGTTGTTTTTGTAAAACGAGCAAGCGAACTAGGCGCAGTAAGAAGCCTGGCCCGCGCGGAAATGCGTCAATAAAAAAATCAATTTTCTGAGCACATAATCGCGTGCGCAGAACTTTGAGGTGCCGTGAACTTTCGCCGCGCGACCTGTCTGCACCAGAAAAAAATGATGCTCCAACTCAACCCCGGCGCCGGGGTTGGAGGAGCTGCGCGCGCGATGTCTCGCATTTGAGACAAAGGGACTGCAAGTTGCTTACACGGACGGTGGGAACTTAGAAGTTGATGCGGAAGTCGGCGCCGGCGAAGAATCCCGAGAGGGAAGAATGCGTGACGTCGCCCGTGCTGAAGGCGTTGCCGCTGCCCGTTTTGACGGTGTCGGAGCCCCAGGCCTCAAAAGCGTAGCCTAGTTTTGCGTGCAGGGAGATGCCGTCGTTCCAGGGAAAGCCTGCGCCAGCCGCAACGTGACCACGCAGAGCATGCACGCTCTGGTTGCTCTTGGTGTCGCTTGTGTTGGTGGAGCTCACTTCGAGGGTGCCGAAGCCCATGCCTAAACCAGCCTCCGCTTCGGGCACCCAGCCGGTGCCCGGCATGCGATACCGCACGATGCCTTCCACGGGAAATTGCGAGAGCGACGCGGCTGTGTACTTGGAAGGTTTCACTTCGCCAGCGGCAGAGTCATTGTCACCGCGGCGGGTTTCGTAAATTTCGTAGCCCGAGGCCACCCCTACTTCCCATTCGGAGGTCAGGCGGTAACTCACTTCCAGTGCGAAGTGGTTCGAGGTCTGGTAGCGAAAATTATTTCCGTCCAGGGCAAAGGGCGTGCTGAGGGGGGCTACGGTGTGAATGCCTAGGCTCAGTGCCCAGGGGGTGTCGCCGCCGATGGACTCCGCCTCGGCCTGACTTTGTGCTACGGGCTGAAGCCGGACGTTGGATGCCGCGAAGGACGAGGTAGCCAACAGGCCGGTCGTCATTACCCAGAGTGCTTTGAAACGCATGGAATCCCCCTGGCTCAATTATGCCGCCGGCTGTCTAGAAAATCGACAACCATAAGAGTCAAAACTCCTATAGCTGGGGGGCTGGTCCCGGGCCCGGTACTTGCTTCTGTTCTTAGCGATGTCTAAGTCGATGCGTCCGCAGAACTTGAAGTTAGGCCTGAGGGCCGACTCTGGGCTTGCTGTTGGACAGTTTTACCCGCTTTCTGCAGCGCGCAACATTCTGGGGCGCAGCGTAGATGTGGCTATTCCGGTGGATGACGCGAAAGTTTCGCGTAACCACGCGGCTATCGATATTCAAAATGGCTTCTACATGTTGGTCGACCTAGGTTCGACCAACGGCACTTACCTCAATGGTCACCGCGTGGAGCAATCCGAATTCGTGAACCCGGGCGACGAAGTGCGCGTGGGATCGAGTGTCTTTGTGGTGGAACTGAACGAAAAAGCTAAAACCCTTGCCAGCAAAAACTGGCGCGAACCGACGAGCGTAATTTTTGTGCCCAAAGCTGCGGCCGACTCCGTTGTGGAGCCAGTGCGGCGTGGAGCCTCGGTGCATTCGAGCACCGGCGGCGGTTTGACTAGCATGGACACTAGCTTCAGCATGCCCCGTTTGACGGAGCAACAGCGTGCTTACGGTCGTTGGGTAGCGGCGTCGGTCTCGATTCTGCTCATCGTGGCGGCGATAGCGCTGCGGATTGGCTAAGATTTTTTAATGCTTCATTTGGTACTGGCGCACGTACTCTGCGTGCGTTTTGTAATCCTTAGAGAACACATGCTCGCCGTTATTGCGTGCAACAAAATATAAGTAATCGGTAAGGGCGGGGTCCACCACGGCGTGGATTGCGGTTTCGCCCGGATTCGAAATCGGTCCGGCGGGTAGCTCGGGCAGCGTGTAAGTGTTGTAGGGCGTGGCCGAGGTTAAATGAATTTTACGTAGATTGCCGTCGAAGTCCGGAAAGAGCGCATAGATGGTGGTGGGATCAGACTGGAGCTTCATTTTCTTTTTGAGCCGATTCCAAAACACGGACGCCACGATGGGTTGTTCTTGAGGGTTGCCGCTTTCTTTTTCGACAATCGAAGCCAGGGTCAGCAGGCGATAGCGACCCTCCGGGGTGCCGCCCCACGGATGCATTTTAAGAATCGGCAGCGCACGCTTCTCGAATTGCTCCAGCATGGCTTCAACGATTTGTTTGGGCGAATCGTACTTTTGGTATGAATAGGTTTCAGGAAAGAGGAATCCTTCGAGCGTATGCTTCACTCCCGCCGGCAATACGGCGGGCACACCCATGCGCGCGAGTGCGCGGTTGTCGCTAATGGCGGTACGCCATTCGAGCAGTCCCTTTTCGCCCCAAATACGCTGCACTTCGGTTTCAATGTCCCAAATGTTGTGGCCTTCCTTGACCGTTAGTCGGTGCAGAAGGGGCGAGCCCGAAAGAATTTCGTCTAGCATATGTCGGCGGGTCCAGTTCATATGCAGAACATATTCGCCGGTGCGTAGGCGTTTGTTGGCATCGTGCACACGTGTCCAAATGCGGAGGGCGAAGCGATCAATGCCCACGCCATGATCGGCAAATTGTTTGCGGATCGACGAGAAGTTCGAGCCCGGAGGGACGTCCAAAATAAATTCTGTATTTTCGCTCGATACAGGCGCCAGAGCAAAACGGTACCATACGAGTCCGGCCGAACCGACGACGACTAAAGTGAAAAGCAGGAGAAAATTTTTAGCGGTCGACATGTCAGGAATCTCCTTTGAGATAGTCTTCGATGATGAGCGCGGCGGCAGCGGCGTCTTCGTCGCTTGCTCCGCGGGAGGCCCAGGAAGTCAAAATCTCTGGCACTAATTCTACTGGCAGTTTGAGTTCGCGGTGAAGTTCGAGCGCCAATTGTCTAGCGAGCGCCGAGGCGTCGCTCTCCTGACCATCCGCATGGAGCGGAAGTCCTAGGAGCAGGAGGGCGGGTTCGAAGTTCCGAATGAGCCGGCGTAGCTCCTGGAGATCCGCGGGGAGCAATTGCCAGGGACGGTGACGACTCTTGCGGGCAAAGCGTCCGCGCGGTGTGATGACCGTGCCGGTTTCATCGCAGGTGGCGTAGCCCACCTTAGCGCCGCCCCAATCCAGAGCGAGAACGGCTCCCGGTAGGGAGCGGCGAGGCGACATCATAGTTTGAAAATTTTAAACAGACCCAGGCGGCTAAGGTCGTTGAAGAACACTACGGCGATCAGGCCCATGAGCAGGAAGAATCCCGTAGTCGTCCAAACTTCCACGACACGAATGCTGAGTGGCTTACGGCGCACGGCCTCAATGCAGTAAAGGAGCAAGTGGCCGCCGTCGAGCACGGGCACCGGCAGCAAGTTGAGAATGCAAAGGTTCATGGAGATGAAAGCCATCATGCGGAAGAAGGGCACGGGGCCGGCGCGAAAACTCTCGCCCGCAATTTTGCCAATGAGAATGGGCCCGCCCAGCGTCTTGGGCGAAATTTCGCCGGTCGCGAGCAGGTAGAAGGATTCCAGCATGGACACGGTGAGTTTGTAGGTGCGGTTTACGCCCAGGGTGAAGGTGTCCCACGCGCCTTCGCCTTTGAGGGTGGCTTCGGGAGGTGGTGCCTGGGTGGGAATGAACATGGCGCCAATTTGAAATTGGTTTTTCTTAGCTTCCGTCAGAGGGTCTCGCATGGCTACGAGCTCGGGTTTAACCGAAGATTCCATGGCTTTGCCATCGCGCTTCCAGGCGAGTTTTAGCTCGTGGCCTTCGGCCGCGAGTTTTTGGATGAGATTGCGGAAGGACTGAAAGCTGTAAACATCGATGTCGTTGATGCGCACGATGCGGTCGCCACTCTTAAGGCCGAGTTTTTCGGCGGGACTGCCCGCTTTGACTTCGGTGAGCGCAAGTTCGGCCGAGTGCAATCCGGCACCTTCGATGGGGGGCATGGCTTCGCGGCGCGAGGTCCACGCCAGGCTGTAGCTTTCGGTGTCATCGGGCGCCTTGTTTTCGCCTAAATTGACTTTGCGGCCGCGCACTTCCACTTTGCCTGTTTCGCGTTTACCAAGGGCGGCCACGGCATTGCTCCAAGCGTCTTCGAGTTGAGAATAGCTTTCTATTTTTTCTACCTTCTCGATGCCGTCTACGGCGTAGCGAAGTTCCTCAATCCAAATCCAGGTGGGCAAGTGGCGTGCGCCGGCCCAGGATTTAGAATCTACTTGCGCCACAGAGCCGCTCTCGCGGTACTCCACGCCCGGAATCGTGCCGCGATCGCGCACCACGCCCGAAGTAGAATCGCGCTCGGAGCCGAGCTCGGGAATTACCTGAAAGCTAACTCGTTCGGTCGCACCTGTTTTGTCCGTGCGCAGAATATTGAGTGAGAGGGGCCGGGCTACGGAATCGGCAATGGCCGATTCTAAATCGGCTAGCTCTCGCATGGGTTGAGTCGCGTCACCTTCGCGTTGTACGGACACCACGTGGTCGCCGCTGCGCAGGCCGGCTTGTTCAGCTTTGCTGCCCGGAAGCACGCGCACGAAGGTGGGGGCTTGCACGGGCACACCGTGGGCCATGAGCGCCACGAACACGGCCACGGCGAGGGCGGCGTTAAATACGGGACCTGCGAGCACAACGGCGGCACGTTTCCAGAGGGGCTTTTCGCGGAAGGAGCGGTGCAAGAGTTCAACGGGCACTTCTTCTCGCGGGTCTTGGCCTAGGAGTTTTACGTAGCCTCCGAGGGGAAGCAAACTCAGTGCGTATTCCGTCTCTCCGCGGGTGAATTTGACGAATTTTTTGCCCATCCCAATCGAGAAGGCTTCCACGCGTATGCCGCACGCTTTGGCGACAATGAAATGCCCAAACTCGTGAATGAAAATAAGGACACCCAAAAGGAGAGCAAAGCCCAAGATGTATTCCATCGGCACAGGTTAGACGACGGCTGCCCGCAACGCTAGTTCTTGGCTGGTTTTGCGCGCGGCGTTAGTGTTGGGCATCTCTATCGGCAGCGTCGAGATCGCTTTCCGTTGGTGTCTGTGCGGGCGCTGTCGACATTGATGCGTCCCATGGAGCAAAGTCCTCATAGTCGATCTGATCGTTACACGAGAACTTTGGTATCGATTTAGCCTGTGTGTTGAGTGCGCGAAAACTTGCGCAAGCGCGGTGATTGGCAGAGGAGATTGCGGTCATCCAACCCGAGGGGAAGGTTTTTTGGGATGGATCGAAGACAAATTCCCAGGAATCTACCAGGTTGCCTGCTTCGTCCGAGATTGAATTCTTTTCATCCAAAAATTGAGAGTCTTTGAAGGCCTGGTAAAGCATTTGGCGAGCGGAGCTATCGGATGATGCAGTGAGGGCCTTTTGGAGATGGAGTAGGAAGTTTTGATGAGTTTTTTTGGAGCATTTTTCTATGCGCTTAATCATCGCGTCGATCCAGGGACGAGCACAGATGAGATAGTTGTGAACCAGATTGTCTCCGTGAATGAGGGCAATGACTTTATCTCTGAGGCCACCGTCGTCCTTATCCACGATAGGACAGATAGCGCCCGAGGGGTTGTTCCGGTTGTAGCGGAAAATTTTTTGCCAGCGAGGTGAGGAAGTTAAGAAAGAGGAACACCCTCCAAGGTTCTGAAGGAATGCATAGGCGCGGCGGAGCTCAGAGAATTGTGAAGTTGGAATGTCGCGCATCTCGTGAGTCGAGTGGTGGGTGAATTGATCGAGGTAATCGAAAAAGTTTTCAAAACTGCCCGAGCTTTCTCCGTTCTTGCGGGGGCTTCGAATGAAGTTTTCTAAACCGCTCAGGGGTTGCTCGCAGTTGTCAGGGGAGTAAATGTCTCCGCGAAATATCGATTTGCTGTTGTTGGCAATTCGAGTGAATCGGGGCTTACGATTGGTTTGAGTTTCGGCGGATCTTTGGGCCGCCGTGAGGGTGTCTGCATCGGCGACTCCAAAAATAACAGCTCCGAAGGCCGCCTTGTCATGGAGCAAATTATTGCGCGCTCGCAGGAGGTCCGAGTCGGAAGGATGAGGAGGGAGGGCGGCGCGTTCTTGCTCTAGACGAGAGATCAGCAGGGCACTCCCATCTTCGTTGGAAGGTCCAATTCCGTTGGCGGCCGTGAAGATGACCTGATGCCGAAATGGTTGCAACCAACCCTTGGAGTTGTTCCAAATGCCTGTGTTGCAGCCCATGTAGTAGACTGCGTTGGTGTCCGAAAAAACTTGGGGAAAGCGTGAGGTTAGTTCGGAAAATTTTACGGGAGTTGTGTCATTGTTGTCCTCGTCGGACACAAAGCAACTGCCGGTGGCATGGCCGCTGAGTACAAGAGTGTCGACGCGTAGATTGGGACGCTTGGCAATGGCTTGGTGAAGGTCTTCAAAATTCTTAAAGCGCAGAAACTCATTTTGGCCCCTTTTGGCCATTTGCTCGACCATCTTGCCTTCGTTAAGTCCGCGCTTGGCGTAATTGTTGCGCAAATCAATCATGACCCACGCACCCTTGCCGTCGTCCCCTGCTATGCGCGCTTGGGCCGAAAATGTTGCGACCAAAGTAAGAGTCAAAAACAAAAAGTGAGGGGCCAAAACGAAAGGCTGTCTCATGGGATTCTAGTATAAAAGATGCCTAGCCTGGTGGTGCTTGCGGGCCGTCAATAATTCTAACCGTGGCGCGCCGCCTTCGTTTGGATCGTACCGGCGCTGAGGGCTTCAGGAGCACTTGCACATTTGTGCAAGTGGGTCAGAGTAGCTCTAGGTAGTGGCAGTCCAGCGCCTGCGCGAGTTTGAGGGCACACTTGCGGCCCATCTGAGACTGCTTGCTCTCGATGCGCGAAATGCGCGTGGCGTGCACTCCGGAGCGTTCTGCGAGCTCCTTTTGGGAGTAATTGCGGCGCTCTCGCCAGTAGCGTAGCCGTTCCGATGCTTGCCACTTGTAGCGCTCCAGAGTGACGAGGTCATCCATGTGCGCGTTGCCATCCCATAGGCATTTGAGCCATTCTTCGATGCGCGGAGAAATCCACATCAGCCAGTATTCGCGCGCCATGGGCGTTTGGGGCTCGATATAAATTTTGAACTGTTCGTGTTCGACGGTGTAAAAACTCTGTGGCTTGCGGCGCATAGAAAGTTTGCCGTCGCAATTTTTGGGCCAGCTCTAGTCACTTGCACAAATGTGCAAGTGCTTGCGAAGCACTCCGGCCGCAAGGCGGCCGCCGAGGCCAAGGTTGCGTGTTGGCGAGATCGCGTTACAATGAAAAGTGATGAGACTCTTTTTTAAGTACGCAGTTAAAGCGCTGGGCGGTGGGCTAATGCTCGCGGCGATGGGTGCGGTTGCGTCGACTCCGTTGCGGGACTGGCCCTCCATTGAAGAGCGCGATCGTTTCTTGTCTGTTGTTCCCGGCATTCAGGCCCTGGTGGAACGCAATTCTTGGGACGCCTTTGAAGTGGACCGCTTTATCTTCCGCACCAAAGTGGAGAAGGGCGACTTTTTGGCCATTAAGCAGGCCTATCCGTCGATCGACGAAAAGACCTTGCGGGCCTCGCTCGCGGCTTTGGGCTTTAAGCCCTGAGTGCAAGTCGTTTTTCTTAAACGTTACGCCAACTTCGGTCTTTACGCCGTCTTCACATAGTTACCGCTAACTCTTCATTAGGCTTCTATGACGCAACTTGTTAAAACTATGGGGTAGCGGGACACTTGTTGTATGTAAGCTCCGATTTGCTGTGCTGCCCGCACAAATAGTTCTCCCCTGCGGGGTGAGCGAGGAGCTCGGACATGCCTACCTTTTTTCAATTCCTGAAAGAACACTTCGCCCACGTATTTCCGGTGATGCTGGCGGGTGTTTTTGGTGTGGCCATTATTTTCGAACGCGCTAAGGCGCTGTTCGTTCAGTATCCGCTGAAGAACTCTAAAGAATTTTTTGAACAAGTCGCCGAGCTCGTGCTCGCCGGCAAAACTCCCGAAGCCGTTAAGTACTGCGACAAGAACAGCGAAAAGCCGGTGGCGCAAATTGTGAAGTCCGCGCTGAGCCGCGCGCACTTGCCCATTGAATCCGTGGAGCAAGGCGTTTCGCTGACTCTCTCCGAACTTACGCAAGACATCCAAAAGCGCACGCCCTTCCTGGCGACTATTTCCAACGTGGCCACCTTGTTGGGGCTCTTTGGTACCATCTCCGGTCTGATTTTCTCCTTCGAAGCAGTCGGTCATGCTGACCCCCAACAGAAGTCAGCGCTTCTTTCGGCTGGTATCGCAACCGCTATGAACGCCACGATGATTGGTTTGGCCGTGGCGATTCCGTGCATGATCGCGTACTCAATCCTCGTTTCTAAATCGAACAAGATCCTGGGCGACATGGAAGAAGCCGCTTCGCGCAGCGTGGACATGCTCAAACTGCGCATGTACGCCGGCGACATTGAAGAAACTTCTGCGCAAAATAACAACGTTACGAATCTCCGGAAGGTCGCATGAGTCACGTTGACACCAGTAGCTCCGGCAAACCGGGGCGGGCGAGTGGAGATTTCGATCTCAACATCGCTCCGATCATCGACTGCTTTGTGGTGTTGATCGCCTTCTTGCTCATTTCGGCGTCGTACGTGGCAATCGGCATGATCGACGCCGGCGTGCAGGCGGGGCAAGCGGCGCCGACATCGGCGAATCCGCCTCCGGTGCAAGTCGTGGTGGAACTGATGCAAAACCAAAACGTGCGCGTAAAAATTACGGGCGCGGTGAAGGAAGCCGTAGAAATCCCCGCGAGCAACAACTCGTGGGATTACGAGCGCCTGCAAACTAAACTGGGCGACATCAAGCAGCGCTGGCCCGCCGTGGACGGCGCCACACTGTCGGCTGCCCCCGACGTTGAATACCGCGACGTCGTGAAGGGCATGGAAGTCGTGCGCAAAAAAATTCCCATGGTTTTGCTGGGAGAATTTTAAATGAAAACGAACAAGTTCAAAGCTAAGCGGCGGAGTTCCGGCGAAATGTCGCTCAACATTACGGCTATGGCCGACGTGTTCACCGTGCTGCTGGTCTTCTTGCTTGTGGGTTTGTCGTCGGGCGCGGTGACTATCGTGCCGAGCGCGGGCATCACGCTGCCCTTCGCCTCCACGGAACCCGTGCAGATCGAAGCCCTTAAACTGGAAATCTCCAAGTCCACCGTGCAGGTGGAGTCTAAGCCCGTAGCGACGCTCGAAAACTACCGCTACGCCGCAAGCGACTTGGCGCCGGATGGCACGCTCAAAACTCTGATGGATGCCATCAAGATCGAACGTCAACGCCAGCTGGCCCTCGCTGCGGCGAATCCGGACATCAAACTCGATTCACGCGTCGTGCTTATTGCCGACGAAAAAACGCCTTACTCGACGATCAAGGCCGTACTGGCTTCGGCCGCCGTGCAGGGCTTCACCGACTTTAAACTGGCCGTGATCAACAAGTAACCAAGGAACACTGAGAACTATGAATCGTAACTGGTCGCTCTTCAGCCTCGCTCTCGGAAGCCTAGCTTCCGTAACGGCTTATGCCGGCGATGTTGACGTGCGCGTGGCGCCCAAAAAGGCTCCCGTGCTGACCGGCGAAGCTGCAATTCAGCAGGAAGCTTTAGATCGTTCCGTGGACCAAGTGGCTTTGTCGGCGCAAAAAATGGCGCTGGCCCGCATGCAAACGTTGCTCAAAAAATATCGCGGCGGCGACCAAGAGGCGAGCTTGCTCGCCCGTGTGGCCGAAGCTTGGCAGCAACAAGCCGCCATTCAGTTCCGCATTGCTCACGGCCGCGCGCACAAGGGCGGCGGAGCGGTGAAGCTCGATGGCTTCAATGCGTCCATGAAGTCGTCGGTGCAAGCACTCGACGAACTCATTTCGCGCTTCAAAGATTATCCCGACCTGCACGAAGCCTACTATCTGCGGGCTAAAGCCTACGATGAACTCAACCAAAAAAACGAAGCCATTCGTGACTACGGTCACTTGGTAGAAGCCTTCCCGGGCTCCAACTACGCTAGCCCCGCGCACATGCGCCTCGCGGAGTACGCGATCGACGACAACCAGCACGAAGTGGCCATTAAACACCTCGAGGAAGTCGAAAAGAAAACCAACGATCCGCAATTCCCCTTCGCTCTCTATAAACTGGCTTGGTCGCACTACAACCTGGGCCATCACCAGAAGGGCCTAAATTACCTGGAGCGCCATGTGGCGTATTACCGCGCTTACGGCATTGCCGAGGGCAGCTCCGAAGCCGCCATGCTCGAAACCTCGCTCATGGACATTTCGCTTTTCTACTACGACGCGTTCGAGAAGAAGAAAGCCGACTTCGCCGCCCTCGACGCTCTGAACTACTTCCGCAAAGTGGAAAAGGGCGAGCTGCTGGGCAAAATGATTTCGCGCTACGCACGCTTGTTGCGCGCCGGTAACTTTGGCCGCGAACTCGATCAATGGAAGCAGCTGATCCTCGCCAAAGAAATGAATCGTCCCGAAAGTTTAGAAGTCGTCATGGCCCTCTTCGAAGATCGCCTCAACAAACGCGACTACGCGAGCCTGGGCGATTCGGCAGCCGATTTGATTCGCATTTATGATCAGGCTCCCACCATTCGCCAGTCGGAACCCTTCAACAAGGCCCGTGCGACTTTGTTGGAGACGGTCGAAACCATTCGCGGTTTGACGCTCAAGAACAAAAAGGCCACCGAAGTTCCGCGCCTTGCGGCTTCGCTCGCACAGCTCTCGCTCGCCTTCACCCGCATGGTGGCCCCCACGGACGAGCGCATTCCCAAGGTGCGCTTCAATTTGGCCGAGGCCTTCTTTGAAATTGGTGATCTGGAACAAGCCACGCAGCATTACCGCTGGGTGGTGACGAACTGGAAAGATCAAAAGACCTACGATGCTTCCGACGCCGCACTTCGCGCTATCTCCACCCGCTACGAAGTGCTGCGCAAAGCAAACTTGATTCCTACGCAATTGACGGCCCGCGCCTCGAACGTGAAGCCCAAGGATTTGCCCGCCGGCCTGACCGAGTGGATGAATTGGGTCGACGAATTCAAAGCGCGCGGATTCAAACAGACCGCGGCCTACTGGAACTTTGAATTCGAACTCGACCGCGCGCTCTACGCGGCCGATAGCATTCGCCTCGCCAATGATCGCTTGTTGGTGCTTGCGGAAGCGCACCCTGAATCTGAATTTGCCGTACCCTCGGCGAGTCTGGTGGTAGACACCGCCGTGGCCGACGGCGCGTGGGCGCAGTCCTACGCCCTGGCGCAGCGCCTCACCAAAGTGAAAGCTTGGAACGGCACGCCCTTTACCGAAAAGCTCGCCAAAATCGAAGTCGACTCCTTCTATAAAATGACCGAAGCCGCTTTGGCCGCCAAGGACTTCGAAAAGAGCGCGGCCATGGCGAAGCAGTGCGTGAAGCACTACGAAAAATCCGAACGCGTTGCCGACTGTCGTTTGATTCTCGCCAAAACGGCCCTTGGACTGAACCAGCGCGAAGAGGCCACCAAAGAATTTAACCGCATTATTGCTTCGACCCCCGATTCGCCGGCGGCTGATGTGGCCCTAGCGAACCGCGCCAAGATGTCCGAATCCGCGCACGACTATAAAGGCGCCGCGCACGATTACTTAACCATTCTCCAGAAGGGTCAAGTAAAAGACCTCGCCTTGCGCGAGCGCGTGCTTATGCTCAGCTGGTTGACTGAAGACAAAGCTGACTTCATGCCGATCTACGCGCGCAAAGAGTTGTGTGGCGGCGAACTAACGGCCATGCTCGCTAGCGCTTGCAATCGCTTAGCCGCTCTCCAGTGGCTCGACGATCCGCAACTTGCGGCGCAGACCCTCGCTAAAGACTCCAAAGAACTTCCCGACAACTTAAATTGGGAAGTCGTGCAGAAAATGCCCTCGGAGAACCGCTCGCTGTGGGCTCTCGCCACACTCAAATGGAACGCTAAACTTGGCTTTAAAGATCGCGCGGCCCTCCTGGAAATCCTGGCCGATAACTGGGATCGCCTAGAGGCCACGGCGCAATTTGCTGCATTGCCCTCGCTGAGCGAAACGGTGCGCAGCACGCTGCAGAAGAACCGCGAGTGGATGGTCAAAGAGTCGCCCGTGCGCGCCGAAAAAGTTTCGATCCGTAAACGCCTCAATCGTATTCAGGAATCGGAATCGGCGGCCATGAAGCTTGTGAAACTTCCCTGGGCCCGGGTGAAAGCCGAAGTGCTCAACGAAACCGCGGAAGCCTACATGAACCTCTCCGAACAGCTCCGTACCATTCCGGCGCCCAAAGAATTGCCGGCGGCGGAACTTGAGAACTACCAGCGCACGCTGGCCGACCTGGCTATTCCCTTCGAAGAAAAAGCGCAGGACATTCGTCGCAAGGCCTATGACCTGGCGCTGGGCCGACGCATTGAGTTCGAAAGTTTCGATCGCATTGCCTCGGTCTTCTTGCGCGACAACCCTTCGCAGGCCAAAAAGCTTGCGCCCAACGGCGAGCTCGTTAAGAATGCGCCTTCGCTCGACCTGGCTCGCCTGCAAGAATTCGATTTCGAAGGTCAGTGGGCCGCTAAGTCCATTGACGAATCCAAAGCCGACCTGCAACTCCGTCGCATGTGGTGGAAGGCCGTGCAAAGCCAGCGCTTTGCGGCGGCAGCTTGGTACCTGCGCGAGGCGCGTGAGAGCAAGCTCTTCAAGGAGCCCGTTCTTAACCTGATGCGGGCGGTGACGCTCGGTCAGGCAGGTAGCCGGGGCGAAGGCCTGGCGCTGTTAGACGAAGTCAAGGCCGCCGTGGCCGTGCCCGTAGTGGCCACCAATGCTCCGCAGAAGAAGGGGGTTCAGCAGTGAGACACCTACTCTTGATTGTTCTGATCATCGCCGCCATCGGCGAAATTGCGGCGCGGGCCGAAAGTGGTCGCACGAAAGTAATCGATTTTGAAAATAGCGTGGTGGAAGGTATTAACCGCCAGCCCTACGATTCATTGAACCAAGTGTCCGACGCGCAGAAGCGCAAGAATCGGCCGCACCTGTACCGTAAACGCGCGGGTTTCTCGACGGAAATTCGTGAGACGCTCTCCGAGATGAGGTTTGCACAATGAACGCCCCCAAGTACCTCGTGCGTTTTGATGGCGACAAGGATTTGCCCCGCGTCCTGGTTTGGGACGCGCGCAAACCTCTGCCCGTGGGTTACCCCGCAAAGTTCGTGGTGGAAAATGCACGCAGCGGCGTTCGCCTGCGCCGTATTTCCGGCAAGCCCGGTGTGAACATGATGGGCGCCGTGGAGTCCGTGAACGTAGAGGGACTCGCTTGGTCGCGCTTTAAGCAGTCGGGCGTTAACATCGAAATTCGTCGCCTGGAGCGCGATGGTCGCGCGCTGACGGCCGAGGCGGCTCGTCGCCTGATGGCCGTGCCCACGGTGGGTGTGGACCCCTTCCACAAGCTAGCGCGCAATCTTATGATCGGCGTGATGGCCTTAGCACTGCCCATTCTGCTGTGGCCGAGTGGCGAGAGCAAAAACAAGATCGACGAAAAACTAATTCCTCCGCAGTTTGCGAAAATTCTCATGAAGCCGCAGACGCAGGAAAAAGGCAAAATGACCTCCTCGCCTTCGGGCGGTGCTGCCGGCGAAGATTCGAATGCCGGTACGCAAACGGCCCAGGGACCCGTGAAGACGGCCAAAGACACGGCGGTCGTTAAGGCCTTCCGTGCCAAGGCCCTGCAGAGCGCCGTGCGCGGATTGCTCAGTGGCGGTATGACCTCGCTCCTCGCGGCGCAGAGCAATTTGATTTCGGGCGATTCCCGCCATGAAGCCAAGCAACTTTTTGAGCGCGCCAGCGTGGGCGCGGTGGCTACTAGTCCCGACGCCATTGCCGGCAACGGCCGCGGCGTGCAAGTCGCTTCCCTTGGTGGTGGCGGCGGCGGTGGAGTGGGCGGCGGCGTGGGGCAAGGTGTGGGCTACGGCTCGGGTCGTCAGGCCGGCGTTACGGGGCAGGGCCAGGGCTTCGTGTCCATGGACATTCCCGGCAGCCACGTAGATGAAGGTCTAACTAAAGACGAAGTCGGTAAAGTGATTCACAGTCACATTTCCGAAATTCGTTACTGCTACGAGGCCTCGATGATTCGCTCCCCGGATGTCGAAGGTAAGCTCGTGCTCGATTTTACTATCGGAGGCAACGGTGCCGTGAAAACGGCAGCGGTTAAAGAATCCTCGCTCAATGATGCCAGGCTTGATGACTGTATCCTGAGACGCCTGACGAAGTGGGCCTTTCCTAAGCCGAACGGGGGCGTAGACGTAGCCGTCGCGTATCCCTTCGTCTTTAAGGCCCTCAAACGTTAAAACGCGTATGAGGTACAGTCTATGTTGGTACGTCGGTTGATGCTCCTTGCCGGAGCTTCCGTGTCCACGCTCGCTTGGTCGCAAACGAAAGTGGTTGCGCCTGCGCCGAGTGCGCCGGTCGTTGCTGCCGATGAAGAGGCGGGCGAGGACGTCGCCGTCGATGCGATTAAGAAAAAATACTGGGCCACTGGCGACGAATCCCAAATGGGCGTCGTGCAGAACCGGGTTTACTCCAAGGCGCACAAATTTCAGTTTGGGCTGATGGGCGGTATTGCCTTTGCCGATCCCTTCCTGAGTCTCAAACCCTACGGCTTCAACGCCGGTTACCACTTCAGTGAATACCTGGGTGTGAACGTGCTGGGTTGGAAAATCGCTTCGAGCGGCTCGAGTGCACTCAACACGCTGATGGACAGCGGCAAAAAAGCAAACACGGTATTGCCCTCGAGCTTTTACGGCGCCGAGGCCACGGGCAGCTTCCTGTACGGAAAGCTGAGCCTCATGGGCTACTCCATTATTTATTACGACATGTATGTCTCCGGCGGTATGGGCATGACGAACAACGAAAACGGCAACGAGTTCACCCAAATGGTGGGCCTGGGCCAGCGCTTTTACATTAACCGTTGGTTGTCGCTGAAATTTGATTATCGCTTCATGCACAACAAAGAGACCGTGAAGGAAAAAGAAATCACCGCCGACCTCGGCAAGGTGGTGGGTCAGCGCGATAACTTCGCGCACACCATCACGCTGGGCCTGGATGCCCTCTTTGGTTTTTGGAATTAGGGACAACGGAACGGGTGGGACGTATGAAGCGTATTTTAAGCACGCTAACTCTAGGACTCGTGCTGGGCGCCCACGTGGCGCAGGCGGCGAAGGACGAAGACTTGGGCGCCAAGCGTGCGTGCTCGTCCGGCGAGTCGTGGAATTTGGGTGGTCACCTAAACGACGCCACCGTGAAAGAGTTTGAAGAATTCTTGCTCGGCACCCGAGCCCCCGTGCAGGGTTTTGCGGATGCGCTCGCTCTGCGGCGCCGCAGCTCCGACGACAAGGCTCGCGCCTTTGCAGAGTACTGGATGGCCCGCTCGCTCGAAAAACTTGGCTTCGTGCATTTGTCGCAGCGCGGATTTGCCGCCCTAGCGGCGCGCGATGCGGACAAGAGCGCATTGCGCGTGCAACTGGCGGCGCTGGAGTGTCTCGTGCGTATTCAGGAAAAATACCCCACGCTCGAACTGCCGGTAAGCGTGAGCGCGCGTTTGGCGCGCTTCCCGCGCGGCGAAGTGCTTTCGCAGGCCGCGCTCGTGGAACTGCGCAAGCGGGTGGGCGAGGGTCGCCCCCACGCCGAAGTTCAGCCCGTGGCCGAGCTCATCGATCAAGAACCCCACAAGCGCTTTGCGCAGATTCTCGTATCGGCCAACAAGGCCGATCACGAAAAGGCCATTGCGTTGGGACGTGAGTTCATTGCGGACCGCTCGCAGCCCGGTTACGACCGCTACGTAGACGATGTGCGCTTGCTGCTCGGCCGCGCGCTTTTTTCGCGTGGTCAGTTTGCGCCCGCGGTGGACGAATTTAAACTCATTAGTCGCAGTTCGAACGCGCTGGCCCAATCCCTTTCGGATTTGTCGTGGGCACAGCTGCGGGACAATCGGCCCAATGAGGCCGTAGGTACGGCCATTAACCTGCAGTCGGGTGGTTTGCGGCGCACCTTTGCGCCCGAGGCGCCCATGGTTATGGCCATGGCCTTCAACGAGCTATGTCACTTTCCTGAATCGCTGAAAGCTGTGGAGTATTTCCGCACCGCTTATGCGGATTCTTACGCATGGCTGCAGGCTTGGTATGCCGAAGGCAATCAGCATGCTCCGCTTTACCCGAAGGCCGTGGGGTTCCTGCGCAAAGAAAAGGGCGTGCCCGAAAAAATTGCGAGCGAGTGGATTCGCTCGCCGCTCTTCATTGCCCGGCAAGATGAAGTGCAGGTGTTGCTCGGGGCCAAGGCCGTGGCCGAGAAAGCCGAAAAGCAGGGCGTAGAAACGCAGCGCCAGCTGGCGGCTAAGTTGCTCGAAATGATCAAGGACATCAAGGCGCGCGTAGATAAAGCGCGCCAGGCTAGTGGCGAGAGCACCGAGCTGCCGCACCTCCTGCGCCAGGACATCGGCAAGATGAAAGATTTGCTGGTTTCCTACCGCCGTCTACGGCGCGCTGCCGAGCCATGGCAAGCCATGGTTGCGGCGGATGCGAAGCGCTCGCCCGGGGAACGTAAGCGTCTGGTGGCCGAAATGGAAAAATCTTTTCAGGATAAAAACCTGCGCATGTACATGACGCTCGAAGAAATTGCGGAGAACCTGCACTTCCTGGAAGTGGAGATCTACCAGGGCGCCACGCAGGACATCATTTGGCAGAACGCGCACCCGGACTACAAGCAGCTCGTGCTGACCTTCAAAAAGGAATCCTCGGTGCAGGCTTCTAAAACTTGGAACTGGGGCTCGATTTCGGGTGGCCTTTCGGGAACGCACGAAATTTGGGAAGACGAACTCGGGGCCTTCAAGGCCGATCTCTTCGACAACTGCGAGAGCAAAGACAAATATTTGAGCATCAAGCAACAAAACGCCGCTGCGGCCGCATCGCGCGCGACGGCGAGTCAGAATTGAGGAACGTATTATGAGTCACCAAACTTATTTTGCCCGGTACGGAAAAATCTTCGGTCCTTTCTCCGAGCAGGAAGTCACGCTCATGCATGGGCAGGGCAAGATTCGCGATTTTTCGTGGATCTGGGATGCCCCGCGCGGTCAGTGGAAGCCGGTCGATCCCCCGCCGCCTATGGGCGTGCAAGTTCGGCACGAGTCGCCGCAGTTGCCAACGCCCGTCATGGGTCAGGCGAGCGAGGCCTGGGACATCGAGGCTATTTGCCACAATAGCCAAGAGTACCTCAGCGGCAAGCTGGCGATGGTCACCGAAACGGGTTGCGAGTTTTCTAGCCCCTATCCGGCGCCTTACCCGGCCTTTGGCGATGGCAGTCCGGTGCTGCTGAACCTCTTCGACAACGGCAGTGGTATGGTCCAAAACGTGCGGGCCCGTGTGTGCGCGATTTCGCGCGACGCGGGAACTTGGGTTTATCGCCTCCGTTGGGAGCAGCGACCCGTGTTTGCATAGGCTAATGTCTTTACCGAATCTTCTCTTGAGGTGAATTCGAGAATCTTAGAAGATAGAGATACACCAAGCGCAAGTCCCGTCCTCATCTGTATGTAAGCTCCTATCGAAAGCGCGATCGTATCAGAAGGGCTTACATACTATGTCCACCCAAAAATTCAGTGCGATCATCCTTGCGACTTTGTCGCTGGCGGGCTGCGAAGTTGCGCCGACCGGTGGCGCGCTTTCGGGAACCACGGCAGCCACTGCAACCGATCCTACCTTGTCGGGCGTGAGTAGTGCGCTCACTGGTGTGACTTGCTACACCGATCGCTTCACTCAACCCGACGTTAAGCTCACCAATAAAGTCGATGTGCTCTTCGTGACGGACTCCTCGGGTTCGTTGCGCGATGAGCGCGGCGCCATTGCCGATAGCATCGATCGCTTTGTACAAAACTTGCCGCGCGACGCCGACTACCAAATTGGCGTTATGCTGGGCCACGGCAGTCGCTCCAAGTGGTCGGGTCGCTTGTACCGCGCCCAGAGCGAACCCACCGTGCTTTCGTCGCAGTACATGACGGTCGATGCCATTCGCTCGGCCCTTAAACTCAAACTTCGTCGCCCCCGTATGGATATCCTGTCCGACGGCGGTGAAGAAGGTTTGTACTCGCTGAATAAATTGTTCACCGACGCGGGCCGCTTTACCGAAGCGCGCACGCAAAACTTCTTGCGCCTCGATGCGGCCCTGGCAATTGTGTTTATCTCCGATGAAAACGACATTTGCGCGCAGTACCCCGCGAACGTTAAACGCGTGCGCGATCCCGAGCGCCTGGAGGAGTTTGCTTACTTCCAAGATTGCGTCACCCCGCATTTGAACTTGAGTTGGTCGCATCCGATCACTTGGGAAACCAAAGTTTCGCCCAGCATCGTTTACAACCGCATCAAAGCGGTGTGGGGCGATCGCCCGCTGATGATCTCGGGTATTCTCTATAACAACCTCAACACCGTCGTACGCCGCGGCCAAAATGAATACGGCTACGGCTACATGGACCTCATTCAGAAGAACGGTGATAACTCGATTGACCTGGGTGGCGGACACATCACTGAAGGTCTCGAGAGTTTGGGTCAATGGGCAAGCACCCGCATGACCCTTAACAGCGACTTCGTGCTGACTCACCGGGAACACGAGATTGATCATGATTCGATTCGCACCACGGTCGACGGCGCTCGCGCCGATTGTCACTACAGCGACGATGAACATCGCATTCATATCCCCGACGCGGGTCGCTCGCACTCCAACGTGGAAGTGACCTACTGCGTGAAACTCCCCAGCAACTCGGGTGGCGACACCGGTACGGGTGGCACTACCACCGGCGGCGACACCAGCACGGGCGGCGGTACGAGCACGGGTGGTGGCACCACGACCGGTGGTAGCACTGGCGGCGGTACGGTGACCACGGACCCGACTCCGGTTACGACTGACCCTGGCACCTTGCCTGGCACGAGCACCGGCACGACGGATCCTGCTCCCGGCGACAACACGGGTGGCGCAGTTACGGTTCCTCCCACGGGTGACCCCGTAGTGAACGTGCCGGTTGATCCGGGCACGGGCGGTCTGCCGGGCACCGGCGGTAACCTAGACCCCGGTCAGTGCACCGCGGCCGAATGCAGTGGCGTGGGTATCTAAACGAGAGTGATGACGGAGGAACGTAAAATGAAAACGCAAATCAGAATCACCATCGTAGTGGGCCTCGTTATGGCGGCCGGTGTGGCAAGTTACCTGGCCAAACACAAGCAAGCTCAAGTCGCGGAAACTTCCGCGGTGAACACCCCGGCACAAGGGCCGCTCGTGCTGAATCCGGATTACCACGCCGGCGTAGCGGCCGTGCCCGCTGCCCCGACTCCCAACGCAGCACCCGCGGCCGCTCCGAAAGCCCCGGGCTTCTTTGCGAGTCTCTTTAAGTCGAAGAGCTCGCCCTCCACCGTGACGCCCTTCGAGCCTGCCGGCGATGTGCCGAGTGCGCCGAACGTCGATACGGTAGCGGGCGGAGCGGGAGTAGGCGCTCCGGCCGTGAAGGACAGCGCGCTGACGGCGGCTCCGGCCGTGCCCGCAGTGGTGGAGAAACCTTTCGAAGGTTGCCAACGCGTGGTCTTCGACAGCAAAAACGAAACGCAAAAGTATGCGAAGAACGTGGTAAAATTAAACCACAAACTCTTCGAGCAAAAAATTAAATGGGAATCGCTCTGCGTGCGCGTAGACAACGTTCCCGTGAAGTTTAATTTGGACAAACAAAAGCACGAAGTGACCCTGAGCTTTGTGAAGGGCGAAAAGGCCAAAGTTTCGCTAAGCTACTGCGTGGGGGGCGCTCCGTGCACGCAGTCTTGCGTAGTGCCGCACGATGAATTCATGGAAGCCCTGACGGGCAGCGAAGATGCCGACGACGACTCTCGCTTGGGTGCAGGATGGGGCGGCGGCATGCGCGGCACGGCCTCACTCTCTAAGGAAGAGCAAGAATTAGAAAAGCAAATCAGCTCGCTGAGCGGTGTGCTCGGCGAAGAAACCCGCAAGGGAGTGAACGACGCGTGGGTGCTTAACGGTGCCGCCGAAGAGTGCGAAAAACGCGTAGCGCAGCGCTAATCGTTTGCGTTCTTGAGTCCTGACCTAAAAAAAGCCGCCCGGGCTGCATGTACGTTTAAGCGGGCGAAGGAAAAACCAGCAACCCTGGGTTGCAAGGAACCTGAGCCATATGAAACGTACGAACACCGCTCAAATCGCCCTTTTAACTCTGACGGCGTCCTGCACGGGTCAGCTGCCGGGTTCCTTTCGCTACCAACAACAAGAAGAAGCCTTCTCTAGCCAACAACAAGTAAACACCAAGATCGACTTGTTGTGGGTCGTAGATAACTCCTCGAGCATGGACGTTTCGCAAAAGGCTCTGCGCGATAAATTTGCCGGCTTCGCTAAAAAATACCTCAAACCCTACTGGGATATTCGCGTGGCGGTCATCACGACCGACACTTACCTGGCCAACCCCGTGTTCCAGAACTACATGAACACGACGATTCCCGGTTCCGTAAACTTTAAATCCTACTACCTGGCCAGCATGGTGGCGGCGCGTGCCGCCGCCGTGAACCCGGCAACCGATGGTAAGCTTTCCACGCTGAGCCTGATGGGCGTAAGCGTGACCACCTCGGTGGGCTCGGCCGGTATCTTTACGAACGGCATTAAGTACAAAGACCTTGTGCCCGGTTGGGCGCGCGGCACGGACTATGCTCGTTTGTTGCCGGGCATTCACGACGGTCCGATCGCCGCTCTTTGCACCGAAAAACTTCCGTACTTCGCCGCCGACGACAACGCTGCGTATCCGCTCGTGTTTGGCCCGCAATGTAAAATTCGCGACGCCAGCGATACCTACACGGGCGTTGCCCAGTGCTTGAATCCCACGAGTGGCACGAGCGTTACGCAGTGTGTGAACACCGTGCTCAACGACACCGTGCACTCTGGAAAGGCAATTCTACTTACGAAGCCCGACGGCATTGTGCCCGATCAAGACGCATGGGTGCAAAGCTTGATCGATAACTTTACGGTGAACGTGTCCGTGGGGAGTGCCGGCGGCGGATCCGAACGTGGCCTGGGCTCCGTAATGGAATTCATCGATAACAACGAAAGTTCGGCGACGGCCTTTTTCCGTCCCGATTCCCTACGTGGAATTATCTTCGTCAGCGACGAAGACGATCAAACGATGACCTTGCCTAATATCTCTGCGGTTCCTACGGGCTTTTCGCCCGACACCGATTACGGCTGTGACATGAACTCGCTCGTTACGGCGAACACCGGTAAGTTTGCCGATCCCACCAACTTTTTACAGAACCAGTACAAGTATTGCTGCACCTCGGGCTGCGCGCTCAAGCCCACTACCTGTCCGGTGCGCACCGTAGGTAGCTTGACCTACTCTGTGGGTGTGTGCCCCGATGCCAGCAAACTGGTGACCGTGGCTAGCGTGAAGGACAAGCTCGACGCCTTCTTCCTGCAACTCGACGGCAATAAGTACACCACGCCGAACTACTTCGTTTTCGCCATCGTAGCGACGAGCGATACGACCATCCAAACCCTGCAGGCCGCGCGCTACCAGAGCGATGACCACTTGGACACTATGCCCTTCTACAACTCCAGTGGCGCCGTGGTGACCCAAGCTCGTCCGCGCATTCCGGCCGTGGACAAGGGATGGCGCTACATCGAATTTGCTGACGCCGTTGGCAATGGATCCATGTCCTACGATATTGGTTCACCCGACTACAGCGTGCTCCTGGATAGCATTGGTACCACAATCATTCAGAAGAAGAGTGTGTTTCAGCTGACTTTTGCCCCCACCACCAAAGACGAAATGATCGTGAAGGTGAATCATGCCGATGGCACCTCGACGATTGTCGACCACGCCCAGTATGAATTCTCCGGCAAAACTTTGACGATCACCGATCTGCCCTTCGTGCTGAGCCTGAAGGACACGGACGCCGTGGTGATCAACTATCAACCCGCAAGTCTCAATTAATTTCGGGGAGCATGGTATCTTAGGAAGCATGCTCCCGAATTTTCGTTACCTCTGGATTTCTTCTCTTATCGCCGGCGCCGTGAGTGCGCAGAATTTAGATCGCCGACAAATTGTGGCGAGCCTGAAGCAGGCCATTCCTCAGGATACTTTCTACGGTTTTGATATTCGCTACACGCCACCGGTGCCCTGTCAGGTGAACGTGGCGCACAACTTTATTGTGCAGGGTTCTTCGGAGTACAGCGATCGCGACAACATTCATATTTCGGCTTTCAATAGTCGCGGCGTAGATGCTTACGGTCGTCCGGTGGGCGATGTGGCTAAGTTCGAGGCCTACGCGCAAGGTGGGATGAAGGCGGGTACTCCGGACATTCAATGGTCGCAACAGCCGGGCGAGCCGCGGTACGTAGAAGTGGTGACCACACAGAACACCATCCGCTTGGGTGACGGCGTTTTTGTCATGCAAAACGGGCAGTATTTTCGTCAGGACAATTCGCAGGTCATTGGCACGCAAATGGGCGCGGATGGTCGGCTCTACTATATTGGCATGAGTCCGCTGGGCCAGCGCGTGGTGTACCCCTCGGTGCAGCGCCGCTGCGCCATTAAAATGCAAATCACGAAGGGTAGAATTTCGGCCGTGGGCATGACGGGCTGCGGAGCCGACACCGGCAACAGTCAGGAAGTCTTATCGTGCTCTTCGCTCAAGACGGCTGCCGAACTGCAGGCCGAACGCGCCGCTTATCGGCCCGCGCCGGTTGAAGCGCTGCGGGCCCAAGCGCGCATGCTGCCCGTTTACAATCCCGAATCGGAACGGGTGGGCGAGCACACCGAAACCGTAGAGGCCAAGCTCGTTCCGCCACCCCGGCAGGCGCCACTGGTTCCGCTCAAAGCGAAGGCCCTTAAACTCGAAGCCCCACGCGCAGCAAAAACCAAAATCATCCGCGAAGAAAAAGTAAGCGCCCGCATCGTGCCCGCCGGCGAGCACCGCACCGAAGAGGCGCCCAAGCCCACCGACGATGCGCTGCCCGCGCCCGCCGAAGCCCCCGCCAATCCCATCGACAAAATTGATCCGGGGTTTTGAAGTGGCGACTATTCCTCGGCGCAGGTGAGAGATAGATCCAAAATAGGTTCCTTCGATGTGCTCAAGTGAGCGGCAAAACCATTGCCCTGCGGCTGGGTTTTGTGCACCGCGAGTTCAAGGCTAGCATCGCTATAGACAACTTCCTGGTCTGTCTCCGATTTATAGACGACACGATTGTTGACGGGATACTCAATGAGGTCGGGATTTGTTTGGTGGGTGACTCTTAGGTAGAGGTTCGTGTCCTTTTCATCGCCACTGCGCCATACAAGAACTTCGTCGGAGTTGTCGGCGCTTGCGCAGCGAAGAATTGGCTGCATAGGATTGCTGGAAGCTCTAGACCCGTCTGGTTCGGGTGCGCCCGGATAGCCGCCGCCGTTGCCGGGATAATCGCAGCCGACGAAGGCAACTAGCAGGACAACCACCATCCATCGTGACATGTTCTTATTATCGTACCTGTCCTTGTAAAATAAAACTTATATTTTTGGCGTGATATTTTTCGTGGCTGCGATAAGTTGAAGGTATGGATTTGGTCCCCGTGCTGATAGCCGTTGATGAAGATATTCGGGCTGGCCGGCTGGTGCGGGCACGGGCGCAGCTGCGCGAGCTCCTTAAGAAATCCCTGGCTAGGGACGTGGCCTTACGAGCGGCGGGCCTTGCTCGGCGCTGTGGTATGCCCGAACAGTCTCTGAGGCTTTTGGCTCCCACCGTGCGGCCTTCGGCCCGCTCGCTAGTAGTGGCTTCGCCCGACGAAATCATTGAATACGCCGGAGCGCTGGTGGCTATCGGGGCGCATCGCGAAGCACTCGATCTCCTTGCTTCGGTACCCGTAGCGCGAGCCTCGGAGGCGGCGCTGCAGCGAGCCTTTGCTCATTTTGCGCAGTGGAATTATGCCGCGGCCATCGATTGCCTGCAGGTCTATTTGCGCAGCGACCGCATCGATGCTTACCGGCGTTTGGTGGGCGAGGTGAATTTGGCGGCGGCGCTCGTGCACGAGCGTAAAGATCAACCGGCGCAGGCCCTTTTGCGGCGACTGCTCGTTCAAACCGAGGCTCCCGGATTTGCACGTTTGCATGCGAACGTGCTGGAGCTCGCGGCCCAAGCAGCGATTGAGCGTGCGGCATGGACCGAAGCAGCCGATTACCTAGAGCGAGCCCAAGCTCTTCTTCGGGGCCAGGGTGTACGCGATGCTTTTTATATCGAAAAGTGGCGGGCTGTGCTTGATTTGCGGCGTCATCCCAAATCGTCGCCCGCTC
>JAFEAR010000191.1 GCA_018266335.1 Bdellovibrionales bacterium | reverse complement strand
ATCGGCTCCGGCCTGTAAACCTTCGACCCGCTGTGCCACCGCGTCCCGCGCCGTCAGAAACAACACCGGAGTCGTGCGGCTGGCCTGCCGGAATTCCTTGAGCAGCACGAACCCGTCTGGACCCGGCAGCCACCAGTCGAGGATCACCAGATCCCACGTAGAAGTCTGCAACTGATGTCGACCGTCGTGTCCATCACCCGCGATCTCGACGACGTACCCTTCCTCGCGCAGCCCCTGGGCAACGAATTCCCCGATCTCAGGATCGTCTTCGACGAGGAGAATACGAAACACCATGCTCCCTTCACTCGATTCGCCAAATGGATTCGTTCATTGGAAGACGAATCATAGCCGATTCAAATAAGCAGCCGATGAAATGATGATAAACTCCGGCCTTATGCTTGTAGGCTTCGCAGGCGAATTGACATCGGTGCCCCGACGGTCACACCGGCGGCAAGTCCGAAACTGGAAGCTGGCAACTTATATAACCGCGCCAGTGCGGCATCCGCAGATTTCACGTCTTGAAGGTTGAGGCCGTGATGGTCGAATTCAACGATGTCTCGCTGTGCCCACCACACGCCGGAACCAGCGCCCACCGCAAGCATCCCAGATGCGATTATCAGATCGCGGCGTGACAATTGAGGTATTTGGGTGTTCATGATTTTCTATCACTCCTTTCGTACGACGCTCGTCGCACGATCCAATCCATTGCCAAGAATGCTAGCCAAGGTCCAAATTCGATCCATGTGACAATGTAGTCAAAGAATTGCGAACCCGAATACCGCGTCCCCAAGAGCGGCGTTGGGAATTGCGATGTCATCCAGAACCGAAGGTAGTAAAAGAATGCAAGTCCGCTCAGCGCATGCCAAGCCCGGCTGCGAGCGAATGGGATGAGCGGCAGGCACCACAGCAGATACCAGGGGTTTTGAGTCGGCAGCAACAACCAGAACCATGCCAGAGTGAGAAATCCGGCTTCAAGTATGCGACTGACGGAGTCTTGAATCGTCGAAGCCGACGGAGTCCCTTGGGCCTGGAGCGCGAGCCCACAAGCCAAAGCAAGATAGAGAATTGAAAGGACGAAACGGGCCAAGGCAAACGGAATTCTTTCCGCAGGCAACATCCATCGACGCTGGATGGATTTCACAAGCGATGCTCGCCAATTTGGCGGAGTCACAGTGAACCAAGCCACTTGATTCGGTGGCAAATCTTCACTCGGCCGCAGATTCTCAACGACAAGCAAGAATAAGAAGTCATTCATTTCCCAGCGGCTCAGAAAAGCTCGGAGACTTTCACTTGGGTCCCGAGCGGTGACGGATAATTCCGGCGGTGGGAGCGGTGGAAGGTCGTCGGCTAGCGACTCGACAGACGATTCGTCAAACGGTGCCGAGTTCCCTATCGTGCCAGGTTTCATCGGCCAAAGAATTGCTAGGGTCGACGCAACAAGGACGACGCTTGCCAGCAGCGCAGACTTGAAATCAATCTGTCGACAAAACGTCCAAAGCATCAGCGGCACCAGCACTACCGGATAGAGTTTCGCGCCGACCCCCAAGCTCAATGCAAGCGCTGCTCCGCAAACCAATCCCCTGTTGCGTTGATGGTTGGCTTTTGCTCTGACGGCAAGAATCATCCACGTCATTGCTAATGTCGTGAGGCAGAGAGCCAATGAATCGAGATGCCCGCTGTTGGCGATTTCCTTCACAACGAGTGGACACCAACCATAGGCAAAGGCCCAGCCAGGATGTCGACCCGTCGATTGCAATAGCCTGAGGATGAGCCATAGCGTCAAAAGATCGAACGCCACAAACCAAGACTTCATCAACGTCAGTCGCATGGCTACGGAACTGTTGGCTGGTGTCAACCAAGAGCAGATAGCAAACATGACTTGTCCGACAGGCGGATAGATGGTTGACAACTCTCCAAAATGAATGCGTCCTAGGATCTCTCTCAATTGGGGCGAACTGTCTCGCAGATGAACTAGCCTGTGGAGATCTTCCGGTAACGGGTCGTTGACCGATGCGCCAAGGACTTGCTGAGGAGCGTATCGAAAGGGGCTGACCCCCGTGGTGGTGACGGCACCGTCCCACACATAGCGGTACAGGTCGATTTCTTCGATTGGATCACTCACCAATAATGTCAATCGAAACGCGAAAGCCCCCACCCAGAGAACAGTCCCCAACAAACGGTGCGATGTCGACGTGGCGATGCGTAAGGCGATCAAATACAGACCGAACGCTGCACCAAAGAGCGCCAGTAAGACCAACAAACCATGTCCGTGAGGTTCACTCTCATGCAAACTCCGGGCGCTCACTGCAATTGCCAGATAACACAGCCAGGCGAGTCCTCCGCAGACGACCAACCCATTAATCGAGGGTCCCCATTGAGAATCAATCGGCGGGCGATCTACTCGAATGTCGCGTCCTGCGTCCGTCATGGGTGGGTCTCAGCAGGGCAACATGACTTTTTCCGAGAGAATCCGTATCGCGCAATGGTCCACAGAATCTTGGTTCCCGCCTTGATGACACCTGAAATGGTTCCGCTGATCTTGCTCTGGCCAATCCGGCATCGATATGGCACCGGTATTTCGATGTAGACGAGACCTGCCCGTACCGCCTTGATCTGCATTTCGATCGTCCAGCCGAAATTGGTGTCGCACATCGACAGGCTACGGAGCTTGTCATACGAGATCGCTCGAAAGGGCCCCAGGTCTGTGAACTTCGCACCGAACAAGATCCTCATCAAGAAACACGCCAGTCGATTGCCGAAAAGTGATGCGAAGGGCATCGCACCTGGCTCGCGCTTGCCCAGTAGTCGTGACCCCAGGACGAAATCGGAAGTGCCAGCGAAGATCGGTTCGACAAGCAGTGGCAGCAGATCTGCATGATCGCTGTGATCGGCATCCACGAATGCCACGACGCGGGGCATCCGCTCCCCCGCCGTGATTCGACGTTCAATTTCGTTCAATCCGCAAAGACACGCGGATCCATAACCGCGATGAGGCTCCGCGACGACTGTTGCCCCTTGTCGCGTCGCGATATCTGCAGTGCCATCCGTCGATCCATTGTCTACGACAATGACTCGCCCAACTTCAGGCAGGTCATGAAGGACGTATGGCAATGCCTGCTCTTCATTGAGGGCCGGAATAATGACGACGACGTCTTCGAGGCGCGAGTGAACCTTCAGTACCGGCAATGAAGACTGATCATTTGTGGCAGTTTCGAGAGTCACTTTTTATCCATCGGAAGTTCTGGCGGGGGCAATGGTGGCTCCATCACCTGTTTCTGATCGTTCAATGTCCAGTCGTAGTCGTTGAAGATGACCCGCATCTTCTGCCCTTTCGTGAATTTGCGAGCGTCATTGGGCAGCCACGGAGTGATACTCTGGAGAATGTCGTCAGACGACGATGCGCCAAAGTCAGTGGCGTACCATTCGAGGATCGGCGACAACCGAAGTTCCTTGCGCTGCTCGTCTACGGTGAGTTTATTGACATCGGCAAAGAAATTCCGCGCATTTTGTTCCAACTGTTCTTCGAGTCGCTCAGCTTCGTAAGCCTCGTCACGCAGACGCGGGCATCCGCGTGCGCCGCAAACAATCGCGAAATGAATTCGAGGATCAGAAAGTTGGCGCAGAACGGAGTGTTCAATGTCATCCAGAGAATACTTGGTGTCATTGACAACAAACTGTTCGGCATTTGGGACGGTTGGGCTGGATTCGCCCGACGTTACTATTTGACCGACACGTGCTGGATATTCGCGAAGTATTCGGCGGATCGTGACCGCATTGTAGGCATTGATCCAAAACGCCAACTTCTGAGGCTTATTGACAAGTTGCCGTTGTTCCATACGAGAGAGCGAGGCGACGTAATCGTCCAATCTCTGAAGATCTTTTTCTGTGGCGCACCACTTTGCGTAGTCAACGTTTCCCGATCCGTCGACATAACGACGTAGTAATTCTGTCCAACCATTGTGCGCACCAGCGCTTGTGCTGCTTGCTGATTGCCCCACGCCAGTTGCGTCCCTCTGCGGACTCACTGACACAGCAGCAGACAGAAGGATCACGGCAAGAACAGGAACTCCGCAAACAAGCCAATCTCTGGAGTTAGGAAGTGGAACGGTCGGCATCACTACTCCTTCGGCTTGGCAGCGCTATCAGATTTCTCGCTAGGCTTTGGTTCAGGCTTTCCCTCGGCAAGATCATTGGAAAAGACAAAATCTTTGCCTCGTGCTTTGCCGTGGCATTCGATGCACGTCGTCACCTTCCCAGCAATCGCCTTGTTGTCGGTACCTCGCGCCACCGTGCCGTTCTCCAGGTACTTGATCCAGTACCAATTGCCATGGTCTTTGTCATAGTCCTTGATGCGGTACATGACACTGATACTTTGCCGCTTCCGATTTGCGTCATAGTCTTCTCGAATCAAAATGGAACCCATTGGGAACTCTTTGGGATCGTCAGCGGCGCTCTTGCTGGCGTAGGTTTTTGAGATCGTGCTGTGTGGGTTCTCCACGCCTTCCGCCAAGCTTTCCGGTTTGATCACATTCCAGGTGTTGTAGGCCGCATCTTTCTTAACGATGAAACTCCAAAACGAACTGTAGAACTCCTCCGGCGTCTGCGGTCTGGTCGCTCGCTGAGGGTCTGTACGGCTGCTGCCCGAGCCTTGTTGTGAAAATGTAACCGTGTTCCATCCGGCAATGAGAACAACGATGCTCAACAACATTGCGGTGGTTTTTGATTTCATTGAGATCCTTTCTCGGGTGATGGAACTTCCGGCAAAGTGTTAACCGGAACGGAATGCGTCACATGTCCCGTGTCGGCGCGACCGTGGAGTTTGAGCCAGCGAGCACGGCGGACCCAATAAAAGCGAACTGGCAAGAACAAGTCGACGACTTCATCCGAGATCAATAACCCCCCGAGTACCGGCAGGGCCATTGGTGCCAGGATTTCACCGCCGACGCCGCGTGCGAAGACCATCGGGAAGATGGAGAGGATGGCCACGCCTTCGGTGAGCAACTTTGGTCGCAGCCGATGCACGGCTCCTTCGATCACCGCCTGCCGGAGTTCTTCGAGTGAGCCGATCTTTTCCAGCCCGCCTCGTCGTTCGACCGCTTCTCGAAGGTAGACCAGCATGATAATCCCGGTCTCTGTCGCCATGCCGAAACAGGCGATGAAGCCAACCCACACGGCGACGCTGAAGTCCATCGGCGGCGTGTCCCAACCTTGCGTGATCTTCGGAAAGATGTACATGAAGAAGGCACCGCCCGCGAGCGCTTCGGGGACCGTCAGCATCATCAGGCACGCGTCGGCCAGATCGCGATACGTCAGGTAGAGGATCAGGAAGATCAGCGCGATGACCGCCGGGAACACGAACCGCAACGTGCGAGCCGCGCGGACCTGATGCTCGAACTCGCCGCTCCATTCGATGTGAACGCCTTCCGGCAGCGAAACCTTTT
>JAFEAR010000190.1 GCA_018266335.1 Bdellovibrionales bacterium | reverse complement strand
CTCAATAGAATGCCAAAAAAAGGATAGAGAAGCCCGGCTGCCACAGGCACCCCCAATGCGTTGTAGACGAACGCAAAAAAGAGGTTTTGTTTGATGTTGCGAATGGTGGCGCGGCTAAGATCCAGCGCACGCAAGATTCCACGCAAGTCGCCTTTTACAAGAGTTACTCCCGCGCTCTGGATGGCAACATCGGTGCCCGATCCCATGGCAATGCCCACATCGGCCGCAGCCAAAGCAGGGGCATCGTTGACTCCGTCTCCGGCCATCGCGACGACATCTCCTTGCTCGCGCAGCCGCTGTACTTCTTCTGCTTTTTGCGCGGGGAGCACGCCTGCAACAAATTGATCAATGCCAAGTCTCTCGGATACAGCTTTGGCCGTTATGGGGTTATCTCCGGTGAGCATAATGATACGAATGCCATTTGCGTGAAGAGCGCTGAGCGTCTCACGAGTTGATTCCTTGATGGGGTCTTCGATTCGAAGAATTCCGTCTGCACCTCCATCAATGGCAACAAAAAGAACCGTAGCGCCAGACGCTCTCCATTCATCGGCTTTTGCTTTAAGAGCATCAGATGTGGAAATCTTTAGCTCATCAAGAAGAGCTTGGTTGCCAAGCGCAACGCGGGTGCCCTGGACAGCGCCCGTGACACCCTTGCCAGTCAAGGATTCAAAATTCGCTGCATTTGCTGGTTTTAGCTTTTTCTCCTCTGCGGCTTTTACGATAGCTGCGGCCAATGGGTGCTCGCTGCCGCGCTCAAGGCTTGCAGAAAATTCAAGTAGATCGTTCTCAGAGTGCGATCCCGCCGCCCAAATTCCTGTCAGGCGAGGCTTTCCTTCAGTCAAAGTTCCGGTCTTATCGACAACAAGCGTGGTGGTGGCTCGCAAGCGCTCTAAGGCCTCGGCATTTTTGAAAAGCACGCCAGAAGTGGCCCCTCGGCCAGTTGCAACCATGATGGACATGGGGGTGGCAAGCCCCAAGGCGCACGGGCAAGCGATGATGAGCACGGCAACTGCATTGACCAAGGCATGTCCCAGGCGCGGCTCGGGTCCAGCTAAAAACCAAATAGCAAAGGTCAAAGCGGCAATTACAAGCACTACTGGAACAAAGTAGCCAGCTACCTGATCGGCGATTCGCTGAATAGGGGCGCGAGAGCGCTGGGCCTCAGACACTAGGCGTACAATTTGAGAAAGCAAGGTGTCTCGACCAACTTTATCCGCGCGCATTAAGAAGGAACCTGTTCCATTGAGCGTGCCACCTACAACAAGATCTCCTTCGCGTTTTTCAACAGGGATAGGTTCACCTGAGACCATGGACTCATCAATAGAGCTGTACCCGCTTAGAACCGTCCCATCGACCGGCACCTTCTCGCCTGGGCGAAGCCTGAGGCGCTGCCCCACTTCGACTTCCGAGAGGAGAATATCCTCCTCGGCCCCGTTATTTCGTACGACTCGAGCGGTTTTTGGGGCAAGTCCAAGTAGAGACCTTAGCGCGTTTCCTGTTTGATCACGCGCCTTCAGTTCTAAAACCTGTCCCACTAAAACAAGGCTCGTGATGATAGCAGCAGCTTCGAAGTAAACTTCAACCGTGCCGTTTTGCGTTCTGAGCGAGGGAGGAAACCAAGAGGGGAAGAGCGTGGCCGCAATGCTGTAAAAAAAGGCCACGCCAACTCCCATGGCGATGAGCGTGAACATATTGGGGCTACGATTTTTTACGGAGGCCCATCCGCGCTCAAAAAAAGGCCAGCCTCCCCACAGCACAACGGGGGCTGCAAGTGCGAGTTGATTCCACTGCGCCGCTCGAGAATGAAGAAAATGGGCAAACGAGAACGAAGGAAAAGCCATTCCACCCATTGCAAGAGCTGCTACGGGAAGTGTGAGAAGTGCCGATACCCAAAGTCTTCTGCGCATGTCGTGAAGCTCGTGGCTTCCTACCGGCTCGAGGCTTGGCTCCATGGGTTCAAGCGCCATGCCACATTTGGGGCAGCTCCCTGGTTTAGGGCTTAGCACCTCCGGGTGCATTGGGCAGGTGTAGAGAGTTCCCTCAGGTGCCTTAACTTGTTTTGTGGCATCTGGTGGCGAAGACAGGTACTTTGCGGGCTCTCTTAAAAACTTATCGCGACACTTTGGATTGCAAAAGAAGTAGGTTTTCCCCTGGTAGTTGCATTGGCCACCCTTGGGGGTGCGCATGTCAACTCTCATCCCGCACACGGGATCGGTTTCCGTATGCATCTTACTGTGATCGTGGGAATGAGAGCCGTTTGAATCCATGAGAAACTCCGATCAAGAGGACTGATTCGGTGCGCGATCTTTCCTCATAGTTTCACGAAGAATGGCGTAGCTCATCAGCAGAAAGCCGAGAGAAAACAAGGTGCCGCAAATGGCCGAGAGAATTTCAAAGTGAGCGGAGACTTTTTTTAGGCCCCACCACGACACCACATCAAACACTCCAGCCCAGAGCGCTCCAATGGGTGCGTAAAGGGTTGCGGCTTTCCCGGCGGAAGTCAGCTGCACAAGCAGAGCCAGGAGAAAATACATCGTAGCGTGCGCGAAGAGATGCGCGTGGCTAAGGGAGGCCAAGCGGCCGATGCCCATTGCTTCAAAGTATGCGGCGGTTGTTGGGTTTGCGATGCTTGTGTTGTAGTACACGGAGAAAGCAGAAAATGCGTGCGTAAGGGCAAAGGCAGTGATGAACGGCCAAAGGCACGCTTTCAGAGAAGGTGTCCAAGAAGAAATCTTACACGATTCTGGAATCTCAACTTGTCTTTGATTGCGAGCCCAAAACATAGAGACAATCACAAGGGCAAGAAGCGCTGCTATGGAGATTGCCGGTAGCAGTCCATCGAGCCACAGATTAAAAGCGCGAGTAGCGCCAACGGCTGCGTTTGCTAAGTTCCCACCATCCAGATTGAGCGCACCTTCACCGTCCCCCATTACTTTTTAGCTCCTCCGCTAAAAACAGCCTGCATAAGCGTCAGGCTTCGCTTGACGCTCGAGTAAATCAATTTTTGTGCGCCTTGAGCCGGCGCCTCGGAAGGCAAAGTTGCAAAGCTTTTGTCTAGGTAGGACTTCAGAAATCCCGAGTCCTCAGGGGCTTCTTTTGCAAGCGATCCTCCAAGCACAAGAACGTTTGTCACTTTTCCCGCTGTTGATACAGCTACAGCAGTTGTGAGGCTTCTTTGGCTCTCGTCTCGCTCGGAAACAAACTGAGCGACGGCCTGCTTTTTTCCGTCCCTTTCGGCAAAGTAGAAAGTGGGCACACGATCATCGTCTGAGGGGTCGTGTCCCAGTTTGCTTTTTAAAAACTCAACTTGTTCGGGCTTTAGCTGACCTTCGAGGGCTGAAAACTTGCTAAAGCCAGGAAAAAGTTTTTCGAGTTCCTTTTGAGGAATTTGTACGCCGCCAACATTGGCGAGCCAATCGCCCAGGGCGGTCGGCGTGCTTGCTTTTTGACCCGGATTTGATTTCGCTAGAATCTCGGCCAAATTCTTAAAGCCATCGCCATCGGAATCCATGGCTTCAATTTTCTGAAAGGCGTTCAGGTTTGCTCCTGCACGTAGAAAAGCTTTTCCGTACTCGTTAGGAGCTGATCCACCGCCGTCCGTGTGGCAGAGCATACAGCTTACGCGATAGCCGTACTTTTGTTGAAAGAGCCTCGCACTGGCTGGAAGAGCCAGTGCGGACGTGCTGAAAAAAAGAAGAAAAATGGCAAAATAGACGCGCATCACTGACCTTGCCCCAGTTTATTAAGGACATCGACATCGATAGGCTGAGGATCTTTGTCCACCATGTATCCCTTAGGTGGATGATTTCTAAAAACACTGAGTTGAAGTTGAGCTCCCGCAGCCGCTTCTTCGGGGATTTTTACCCTGGCAAGGTTTGAGGTCTTGGCATCTTTCTCAATGGGGAGCGACTTAACGAGGTCTTTTCCCTTAGGCTGAGGCTCAACAAGATCAGCTTTAAGTGTCACAAGATTAAGGGCGACGGGTTTTCTGAATTTGTCGGAGATGTACAGCAGCACTGTTTTGGGGTTTGCGGGATCAGTTTTAATTTCAATGTGCTCATCGCCAAACATCATCACGGCGCCGCCCTTTTTCGGGTCGTGATTGTGAGCCTCGTGAGCGCTGCCCGAAGCAAATGCGGGGGAACTTATGCCAACAAAAAGTGCTAGTTCTAAAGCTAGCTTTTTCATAGTCTTTAACTCCTTCTAAAGAGTTCTACGACCTCGCGAATCTTTTGTTCCGCATCTTGGGATTTTTTCTTTATCATCGCGTTTCTTAAGCAATGATCAAGGTGGCCCTCCAAGATGGAGGCCCCAAGTGACCTGAGGGCTGAACTGACGGCTTGAATCTGAACTAGAATTTCCGGGCAGTAGCGCCGCTCCCCAATCATTCGCTCAAGACCCTCAATCTGACCACGAATTCGCCTAAGTCGAACAAGTTTTGCGGTGTGATCCGGGTGTTGATTGCTTGAAGTCATCTTCTTTTTCACGCGACCTTCTCCCCCTTGGATGTTGCCTAAGGGCCATGTGCCAGCCTTTTACTTGGTTTTTTCTTGAAGTGGTCCAATGAAAGGGAGCTCTTTCCATTCGGCCTCGTCTAGTTTCGTTGCGCCGCGGAAAACTCCTTTGACCTCGCCACTCTTCTTTTCGATGGCTACAACAAAGACTTCCTCTTGGTATTCAAGCTGCGCAACTTCTCCAACCGTATTTGAATCTTTTTTAACGTCGAAAATCTGCGCATTCGTGCCGCTGATTCTGAGCGAACGCTGCCCTTTGAGCACGTTTGAGGGCGTTGGGGCTTCAAACGCGCTAAAGGCTCGCTCCATGGCGCGCCGAATGGTCGCTGGTGACTGGTTGTGTGCAAGGGCTGGGAGCGTAGTTAGTGCAGCCGAGAAAAAGAAAGTAACAAATTTCATGTTCATTTCGTACCTCATATGTACAGCATACCCGTAAGGGGTATAGAGTCAACTTGAGTCGATTGGAGATGAAGAGGAAAATGAAAAATACAAAGACGGACTACTCAAGTTGGATGCTCGCAGGAATTTGTTTTCTGTTGGCGACTGCGCCTCATATGACCTTTGCGCTCGCTCCAAAATCAGAGGCTCCTTATTTTGAGAAGTTCTATTCGCCTGGTCCCGCGCAGCAGTTGCTAATTGCGCAATCCACGCCGCAGGCTGCTCCCAGCGAGGGGCTAAATCTCGACGCACCCTCGATTGACGCAAAAAAAGACGAGGGGGCAAATCTTGGGCCCCTTTCTAATATTAACTTCGGGGGCGCGCTTGATATGCGCCTTTATCTGCCGAAGCCAGGTGGCCCGACCGATGCTCATCTTGGAATGGGATATTTTGATATTCACGTGAGCGAGCTTTTTCTTACGACGAATATCGGAGACCATATTTCCGTTCTCGCAGAGCAGCTTCTTGTGACAAGCCCCATGGGCAATACAATCGGCCAGGATCATGGATTCGTGTATGCCATCTTCTCTTCGATCCCAGGGCTACCGGAGAACATGGCCATCAAAGTCGGCAGAACCCGCTTTAAGTTCGGCATCGACGCAAGGCTTGATTCACCAGCTAATCCGCTTCGCTCACCTGTCTACCAGACTCTGGGCACGATCACGGATAAGGGTATCGAACTCTCGGGTTATACCGGGTTTCTCGAGTGGTCGCTTGGTGTTGCAAACGGCGTAGACTCGGTTGATCGGGAAGTAATGAGCATGAATGGCGAGGAAGCCATGGTTGCGACAGATGTGCGAAATGGGTCAAAGCCCGTCTACGCGCGACTCTCCGCTGAGCCTGTCGATGGCGTAAGTTTTGGCCTCTCTGGTTTTACCGGCAAGACCTATCCCGTTTACTCGCATTACGGCTTTGCGATGCACGATATGATTTTTAATGGTCACACAGACAACTCGCGCCTCATTTATAAAAATCGGGGAGCCGTGGACGGAAAGTTTAAGCTTAGCTCGCGCTGGGACTTGTCCGCGGAATACGCCTTTGGAACGGATCGTGACGAGGGGCAATCCTATTCTATTAGAAACTATTACACTCGCCTTGATTACCGGATTATCCCGCAAAAGTTCACAGTTCAGCTTCAATACAACTACTTTGATGATGGGCGCGACATTTCCATCATCGAAGGCCGCCCATATAAAGACTCCGGAGTCTTTGGGTTTGGCCTTACGTGGTATGTAACCGACCAATCTTGGATTCGAGCGACATACCTTATGGATGATCGAGGGATTTTCCGCTCTAAAGATGGTGACACGAAAGCGCCCGAATACCTGGGTGTGATTCAAACGCTCTTGGCGTTCTAGGAGGGCATGTGACATGAAACGAACTTTTTTCTTCGCTGCGATGCTGGTAGTGACAACTGCTTTTTTGGGGCTACAAGCTAGAGCAGAATCACCGCCCTCCGATAGTAAGAGCGCCAAAGAGCCCCAAGTTGAACTTCGCATCAACAACATGATGTGCGGGGGATGTACCTCACGGGTGTCGAAGCTTTTGCAGACTCAGCCTGGAATTTCCGATGTCTCCGTGAATCTAGGGGATAAGGCAGCTCGCTTTACCTGTGAGAAGACCAAGGGCTGCGATCTCGAGCGCACCCTAAGTAAGCTTTCAAAAATTGGATATCCGGCAAAAATTACCCATGAAGAACAGGAGAAAAAATGAAAGCTCAGTTAGCCACCATAACCACGCTTCTTTTCCTTGGCGCTTGCGCGACTACTCCCAATGTAAGACGCGCAACCGTTGCCATGAAGGTCTCCGATACGGACGCTCACGTTAGCATGGGAGCTGGCGAAGTTTCCGTTGGCGACCACGTGCAGCTCTACAGAAATGTGTGTAGTCAAAAACACTCCGGGAGTCGCGGCAACGGCGTTATAGAGGTTTGCAAAAAACAGAACATTGGCCATGGAGAAATTATTCAGCTCATTAACGAGTCTTACTCTGTGATTCGAGTGCCCGCAGAAATTGAGTTCAAGGAAGGCGATCTGGTCGAAAAACACATGCACTGAAGCAGTGTTCTGAATAGGCGAGGCTCTCTTAACCGCGTAAGTTTTCGCCTATGGTGAAATTATGAAGAAGACTCAAGTCTATTGGCTTTTTGTTGCATTCTCCCTTTGCATCTCTGAGAGCCGGGTATTTGCTCACGACCGAACTCCTCACGGAGAAGCTCCGCTCACTTATCGAAACGACTTTGTTTTAACGGTTAGAAAGCAGGGCATGTTTAGAGTTCCCATGCCTGATGGCCAAGACATGCAAACTCGAGTTTTAGATACATGCGATGTAACGTACGCAAGGGGCGTCAAACTGCTGAATATACAATTAAAGAAATTCTTCGGAATTCCGATGACAAGTAGGTCGGAGCTTCATACAATATATATGGAAATGGCCAAAACACTCACATCCAAGCTGATCTTGCTGGTGTTGGGAATTGGCCTGCTTTCTCAATGGCTCCATCTCTCTGAGCTGGTCGCCCATAGCGAACGAGTGACAGCCGCTACTACTACCTCTAAGGCCCAGCGCGCTCCTGCGGCTCAAGCCTCTCTTGCTGCCGACGACTGCTCCTCACCGACCTCTCATGAAGGCACCGATCAGGATCACGACGAAGACTGCGCCCTTAGCTGTCACTCGCACTGTCATTCAAGCTGCCGCCCCGCTATGCTTGCGGCTACTCAGCTCGATCACGCTCTCTCGATTCTTCATTCGGGAGTCTCGTCCGAGAACACTCTGATCTCGGACCCTCACTACGGTTCTCTTCTCCGTCCGCCCACGGCCTAATACCTCCGTACATCTCTAGTTCTATCATTTGATTTCTAATTTTATTCGCTCGCGCGCGCTTAACTTGCGCACGAGCCGGAGGTCTTTATGAAAAAACTTATCGTTGGTCTCTTCACGGCTGCCATGCTCTCGGCTTGCGCTTCGACGCAGGAATCTCCCCAAAACCAAGCTCAAACTACGGACGAAGCGGCGGCAGAACGCACCCCTTCAACTTGCTCCCCCGGTCAGAAGGGGCTCAAGACGTGTAACGGGAAAACGTACTACGTGCCCACGCATGGCGAAATTCACCGTAGCTTCTAATGATCGAATCACTGCGAAAGGAATTCGATCATGAAAGCTCGAAGCATCAATTTAATCCGCAAGCAGAGCGGCGTGCTGCTTGCTCTATCCACAATGGGTATCTTTGCGATGGGCCGCAGAGCGATAGCGTCTGGCTACGTCGAAGCAACAAACTTCGTAAGCTTTGATGGAGAAGAGGCAGGCACATACCTCTACAACAACCTAAGCTACAAACTGAGCGACAAAGTGCTCTTCTCGCCTGAAATGCTGAACATCCTTCAGTACCGAACAGCTGGAGACAACAAGTTTAATGTGATCCACGCCTATCTGAGGTTGACGCTAGTGCAAAAGGAAATTGCGGAAGTGGACGGTTGGAAGGTGGGAATGACCTATCGGTACAATCCTCCTACGACGCAGTCTGCACAGAAATCGGGATCGTTCGGTACGCTCCTCTTCCGCCCTCAAGTGAGTCGAAAATTTGGGGACCTTGCGATCACGATTCGTGAAGGGGTGTCGCTCTTTTTGCAAAGGAATGGATACCAAATCAACGTGCCTCGCAATGAAGCTGTAGGCAATCCCTTGATTGCCCACCAGCTAAACCCAACGATCGAGTACACGCTCGCGCCTGACTTCAAGGTTCTGGTGGACCTCGTGCTCATAAATCAGCTCAGCGGTCCCGGCCCCTATGGAAAGGGTACAAGTTGGCTAAACGAGCTGTGGCAGGAGTACGGGTTTGACTACAGCGGTAAAGCCCTTGGCGGTTTTGGCGCGGGACTCACGCTCTTTCACGTTTCGAGCTATGGGGCTGGAAAAGATTTCCAGCTGTTTTCGCGAACGGCTTCGATCAACTTAAAGATTAACCGGGAATTTTGAGGTGAATTTATGAAAGTAATTTCTACGATTAAATCAAAAGCGAAGAACTGGGTTCAGTTCTTCGCCACTCCCCAGTCCTTATGGACGATTGCCGCAACCGCTGTGCTGAGTGCTTGCGCGACGATCAAACAACCGGATGAGGGAAAGGTTATTATGAATCCTTCGAGTGACGAGATTCACGCTCGTTTCGATACGACGCCTCCCGTGAGAAAGGGAGAAGAGCTTCAGCTCTCCAGGAGAGTTTGCAAAATGACCCAAGTGCCAGGGGCTCGGGGTAACCGGCAAGTCGAAAAGTGCTCACGAAAGGATATCGGGAAAGCGGTAGTTGTGCGGACCTACAACGCACGGGATTTCGTGATGAAGGCCGGCGAAGGGGTTCAGGTTCAAGAAGGAGACTTTGTGCGGCGCAATAGTGCATCCGACCAAACGAAGGAAGGTTCGGTAGAATAGCGACTAGCTCACACTCGGCCCTGGGTGCGAGCAATCAGAGCTATTGGTGAGCGCTTTGAAAGGACGGCCATGAAAAGACTTATTCAAAAAACCTTGCTTTACACGCTGAGTGCCCTGCCTTTGTGGGCAGCAGCCTCAGGCGACGATCACAAAGACCACAAAGAAGGTGGTACTGAGCATGGTGAAGAGCACGGCGAAAGACATGAAGAGAGTGAAGAGTCGCAAAGCCCAGGTGTAGGTCCCGGTAAAGCTATTTTGGAAGCCAACCACGAAAAGGGCTTCAAACTCTCAGAAGCGGCCTTGAAGATGGTCGGCGTTAAAACTGCTGCCGTGCAAGTAGGCGCAGGGGGAGCAACGGTGCCCAAGGCCTCTCTGGTGTTGTTTCAGGGCGAAGTTGGCGTCTACCGAGTCAAAGACGGTTGGTACAAGCTCATCGAAGTTCAGATCGCGTCCCGAAACAAAGAAACAGCCGTTGTTCGTTCAAGCGAGCTGAAGTCGGGCGATCAGGTAGCAAATGAAGGTGTGGGACTACTTCGGGTGGCCGATCTCGATGCCAGCGGCGGTAACGAAGAAGGGCATGGTCACTAAGTCATGATTAACAAGATTATTTACTTTTCCGTACACAATCGTCTTACGGTTCTCATCTTCACGGCACTTCTCATCGTCGCCGGGTGGATGAGCTTCCAGAAGCTTCCTATCGATGCTGTGCCGGACATTACGAACACCCAAGTTCAGGTGAACGTGCCTCTCGATGGCCTAGCACCCGAGGAAATCGAACGAAACGTTACTTTTCCGATTGAGACAGCTCTCAATGGTATCGCAGGCGTTCTTCAAGTGCGCTCGATCACACGATTTGGTCTTGCCCAAGTCACGGTTGTTTTTGAAGAGGACACAAACATCTATCTTGCGCGTCAGCTCGTCGCCGAGCGCCTTCAATCTGTAACTTCAGAACTGCCTCCAGGGGCTCACCCTCGGCTGGGGCCTATTTCGACAGGCCTGGGCGAAATTTTTCATTACGCGGTCGAAGCCGAAAAGGTTGCTACCGGCGAAGAGCGCACTAGACAGCTCATGGAAATTCGGGCGATCCAAGATTGGTACATCAAACCTCGCCTCTTGACCGTGAAAGGCGTTGCCGAAGTCAACACCATCGGTGGGTTTGAAAAGCAATTTCACATCCAACCGACATCCGCATCCATGGCCCGCTACGGCCTTCACTATAGCGACATCGTCGACGCTATTGAGCGTACAAACAAAAACGTCGGTGGCGGCTACGTCCAGCAAACTGGCGAGCAGTTCCTGGTTCAAGGGGTGGGACTTCTCAAGACCATCGACGACATCAAACGTGTTCCCATCAAGTCACTTGAATCTTTCCGAACAGTCACAATCGGCGACGTAGCAAGCGTAGAACTTGCTACGGAGCTTCGCACAGGTGCGGCCCTCGTGCGTGGAGAGGAAACGGTCCTGGGGACTGTTCTCATGCTCATGGGCGAAAATAGTCGAACAGTTTCGGAGCGGGTCGCCACAAAAATGGAGGAGATCAGCAAGGGGCTGCCCAAAGGGTACAAGGTCGAAACGCTCTATGATCGCTCCGATCTTGTGAACGCCACGCTTGGAACGGTCGAACACAACCTCGTTACGGGCGCGACACTTGTTATCATCATTCTGCTCTTCCTCGTCGGTAACGTGCGGGCGGCGCTGATTACCGCCGTCATGATTCCGCTCTCTTTGCTTTTCACCTTCATGGTCATGAAGTACCGAGGGATTTCGGGCAACCTCATGAGCCTGGGAGCCTTGGACTTTGGCATCATTGTCGATGGCGCCGTAATCGTGCTCGATAACTGCGTGCGAGTGATTCACGAGAAGACCAAAGAAATCAAGAGATCGCTGACCAGAACCGAGGTGCAAAAGGCCGTTTACGATGCTGCAGTCGAGATTAGAACGGCGGCAGGTTTTGGTGAACTTATCATCGTTGTTGTGTTTTTGCCGATCTTCGGACTGTCTGGGATCGAAGGCAAAATGTTCGTGCCGATGGCAGCTACCTTCAGCATCGCCGTGATCGGTGCCCTCATGCTGTCGTTCACTACCGCGCCCGCACTTGCGAGTCTCTTCCTTTCCGGTGCTGCCGAGGACAAAGAGCCTTGGCTGATGCGCAAGCTCTCCCGCATCTACGAGCCTTTGCTTCAGATGAGTTTCAAAAAACGCGCCATGACTGTCGGTATCGGCGTGGGCGGCGTGGTTCTCGGAGCGCTTCTTTTCATAAGACTTGGCGGCGAATTCTTGCCGCAGCTCAATGAGGGGTCACTTGTCGTTCAATTTGGGCGCCCCGTGAACATCAGCATTGATCAATCGATTGCGCTTCAGTCGAAGGCAGAAAAGGTTCTTATGTCCTTCCCGGAGGTGGACGTTCCTTTCTCGCGTATCGGCACAGCAGAAGTCGCAACCGACCCCATGGGTGTAAACCTCTCGGATACCTACATCACGCTCAAACCGCATAAGGAATGGCCGAAAGTAAACGGCCACCAGCGCACGAAGGACGAACTTGCGGCGGCAATTATTGAAAAGCTTGATGCTGAAATTCCCGGTCAGAGAGCGCTTGTCAGTCAGCCGATCCAAATGCGCTTCAACGAACTGATGGAAGGTACCCGTGCAGACGTATCCGTAAAAGTGTTCGGCGACGATATGGAGAAGCTTGCGGACATCACCAAGCAAATCGCAGCAGTTGTCTCCAAAGTGGAAGGTTCGGGAGACGTTGAGACGGAACTCAAAGGAACCTCTCCCATGCTTAGAGTTGAGCCCAAGCATGATGTTCTCGTGCGCATGGGCGTTTCAACGGGAGAGGTTTTGGAGACGGTGCGAACTGCCATTGGCGGCCAGGAGGTCGGCGATCTCTATGAGGGCGCACGAAAATTCCCGATCGTACTGCGCCTGAAAGAAGACGATCGCTCTGATCTTGAGTCCATCCGGGATCTTCCCGTGGGGATCGCGGCAAGTTCTACGGCGCCACTTTCCGAGCTGGCCAATATCGGGTTCTCCGAGGCCTACAGCTCCGTCTCCCGCGAGCAATCAAAACGCCGCGCTGCGGTTCTCATTAACCCTCGCGGTCGCGACACGGAAAGCTTTGTTGAGGAGGCCATGAGGACCGTGGAAAGTTCGGTGAAACTTCCGCCCGGCTACTTCCTGGAATGGGGAGGAAATTTCAAGAACCTCCAGGAAGCTCGCGCGAGGCTTTTGGTTCTAGCACCGCTAGCGCTCGTCCTTGTACTTTTCATGATCTTTGCCGCTTTCAAGAATGTTGTTCAGACCGCACTCGTATTCGCCTGCGTACCTCTAGCGCTAGTGGGTGGCGTGCTGGGACTTGTGCTGAATGGACTGCCGTTTAGTATCTCGGCTGGCGTCGGATTCATCGCGCTTTCCGGTATTGCGGTTTTGAACGGCGTGGTTCTCATTAGCTACTATAACGACCTTAGAAAACACGGACTCCACGGCGAAGAGCTTGCCAAGCGTGGGGCCATGATTCGTCTGCGCCCCGTGCTAATGACCGCACTGGTGGATATTTTCGGCTTCCTCCCGATGATGCTCTCAACCGGCATGGGCGCGGAGGTGCAGAAGCCCCTCGCTTCGGTTGTTATCGGCGGAATTATTTCTTCAACACTTCTCACGCTCGTAGTGTTACCGAACCTGTACTGCGTGTTTGAGAAGAGAATGTTTGCAAACGAGGAGTCAACTCCGACCGAGGCTTAAAGCTTATGGCTACAGAAGCAAAAGAATCTGCCGATAGTCTTCGCCGCAAGTATCTCCTAATGGGAGCAGGCCTCATTCTGGCTACTGGCCTTGAGGCCCTTTCCTTATCTGGCGTCGAATTACCGCGCCTGGCTGCGTACCCACTTTACGTTGTCTTGCTTGTGACCTTCGGGCGAGCGGTACTAAAGAAAGGCGTTCAGGCTCTTTTTAAGCTCAACTTCCGAAGCATCAACCTCTTGATGACTCTCGCCGTGATCGGAGCGATCTACCTCAACCAGTGGGAAGAAGCCGTCGTGGTTGTTGTGCTCTTCGCGCTTGCCGAAGAGCTTGAGAGCTATGGGTTTTCGAAGAGCAAGGCCGCTCTTTACGCCCTTCTCGAAAGAGCCCCCAAGAAGGTCGAGATCAAGGGCAATACGACTCCGATTCCCGTCGAAGAGGCAAAGATTGGTCAGTTGATGGTTATTCGCCCTGGCGAAGCCATCCCACTCGACGGCACGGTGAAAGCTGGCTTTTCATCCGTTGACGAGTCCTCCATGACCGGAGAACCGCTCCCCAAGGACAAGCATCCTGGAGACAAGGTGTTTGCGGGTTCGCTGAACCGGCAAGGGTCGCTTGAGGTTGAGATTACGGCACTCGCCGCCGACTCTTCGATGTCGAGAATCGTCAACGAAACTTTAAAGGCGGCATCGAACAAGGCTCCTTCGCAGAAGTTCATCGAGAAGTTTTCTCGCTACTACACGCCTTTTGTGGTGCTCGTTGCAATTGCAGTTGCCGTGCTGCCCCCTCTTTTTGGACTAGGAAGCTTTGACAAGTGGCTAGCCGAAGCACTCTCACTCTTGGTCATTTCTTGCCCTTGCGCTCTAGTAATTTCGACTCCGATCTCGGTTTTCTCGGCGGTGGGTCGTGCCTCAAAAGACGGTATCCTTGTCAAAGGAGGCGACGCACTGGAGGCCTGTGCCAAACTTCGTGCAGTCGCCTTCGATAAAACCCGCACACTCACACTTGGCGAGCCGCAGGTAACGGACATCTTGCCGTTCGGAAAGACAACGCAGGAAGAGCTTCTAGCGTGCCTTGCGGGCCTTGAGGCTCCCTCGGAGCACCCGTTAGCCAAGAGCATCTTTCGCGAGGCACAAACCCGAGGGCTAACGCCTCACGAAGCGAAGAATTTTCATGCTATTCCGGGCAAGGGCCTCACGGTGGATTGCGTCGTCTGTCACGACAAACACCACTGCGTTGGTAAGCTTCCTTTCATCTCGGAAGAGCATGAAGTTCAAAAAGAGGTCGTGGAAACTGTTGATCGTCTTTACGCCGACGGAAAGACTGCCGTCGTTGTCGCAACAAACTCGGGTGTTGAGGGTGTAGTCGCTCTTTCGGATGCTATTCGAGACGAAAGCGCTAAGGTCATCTCCGACATCAAAGCTTTGGGGATCGAGCCCGTCATGCTCACGGGCGATCACGAGTCACCCGCACGGTTTGTCGGACGTGTAGTAGGTATCGAGAAGATCGTGAGCGGGCTCCTACCTGAGCAAAAGTCGTCGGCTATCCGCGAGATTTCATTTCAGTTTGGCCCGACCGCTATGGTTGGAGACGGGGTTAACGATGCCCCGGCTTTGGCCTCCGCGTCGGTTGGGATTTCCATGGCAGCCGTTGGGAGCGCTGCCGCAATTGAGGCCTCCTCGATCGCCATTTTGAATGATCGGTTGGACTTGGTGCCCTATTTGGTGCGTTTGGGACGAAGGACTCTACACACCATACGCTTCAATACGGGCCTTGCGGTAGGGGTTAAGGCCGTTTTCCTTGTCTTGGCTCTTTTGGGCCACAGCAGCCTCGTAATGGCCATTGTGGCGGATGTGGGGCTTACCTTACTCGTTGTCCTAAATTCGTTAAGGGTTGGAAACCTCAACTATCGGATTTAAAATGAAAAACCTCGGATTGTCTTTGACTGCAAACGGCCTTCTCAGTACGAAGTTTGTACTCATGCGTCGTGTTCTTGCGCTTTTCATCCTCTTGGCTGGAGCAATTCAGTTCATGGAATGTGGCGCGGAATTCCTCTCCCAGTCCAAGGCAAGTAAAATTTTTGCGCAGGCATCGCTCGAAGACGTTTGCTCTAGCTGTGCTCCATCGCAGGCCCCAGGCTCTCCCGCGGGTTCGGCGTCCGATCATAACTGCCATTTATTCTGCGCGAATCACTGCGCCTCACACCACTTAGTTGAGGTTGTGGAACTTTCTCCTCTTCGAGACACGCCTTCTCGCGCGCTGACCTTCGGTCAGTATAAACAGGTGTCACTCACTCCGTTAAGCTCTGTTTTTGAGCCGCCGCGCTCTTAAGCACCCGCACATTCTCCTGACCTGATCCGAAGGCTTTTGTTCGGCTTGTGATCTGCGTCTCTCTTGCGGGGCAGGTGCAAGCGAAGGGGTTCTACCCAATGTTACACATGAAAAAAAATATATTCCGAGGCTTCGTCGCGATGTTTCTGCTCGTGGGTGGCACTAAGGCCCAAGCTAGTTCCCAGGTGTTCGGAACCTATCTTGGCTATTTGAAGCACGATCGTCTGCAACGCCAGCAAATCGCAAAGCTGGATTTCGTCGTCTCGCGCGAAGATGCCTCAAAGGTGACCCTAAGCGCCGTGCTTACGCTCCAATTTGGTGGCTTCGAGAGCGGCGAATATGTCGCCTACCATTTCGACAACGTCGAATTTAACATTCTCACGCAGCAGCTCGTTTTCGATCAATCCGACCAAAGCGCGTTTCTGACGACTACGAAATTTGGAAACGGTGAGCTTCGGGCTCAATTCAGCTCCTCGTTTGTCGGTCCCGTCGGAGAACTAGTCCTCAAGCAGGCCCCCTTAGCCGCTCCTACGCTCCCACTCGTGGATTCCGTCTCAGGCGAATACCGGGGTAGCTGCCAAGGCGAAAAGCCGGTTGTCATGCAGCTGAACGCTGTCCGTTCGACTGAAGACACCTTCCAGATCGGAAACCCCTTTGGCCCTTACCGGATCGCTGGAACTGTTGCGCAGTTCGATAAGGATCTTTGCCTGGATTTTGAAGACGCCAACCGCGATCAGGCCTGCGTCATCACTGACATCGGCGCGTCGTCGTATAACTTTTTCTCCGGCAATCTCTCGCTCATCGGGAAGCGCAGGAACTTTCAGTGCAAGGTTATGCCGGGTGAAAAGTTCGACTGCGGAAAGTGTCAGTTTGAACGAACCTATTCGACAAGCGGACCTCGCAGTTATCAGCCTGCTAAGGCTCAACCATTCTTCAAGGTTCATCAAACGGGTCCCTCTCCTGCGCCCACTGGTGGCATTGCTGGCGAATACTTCGGCTATGTTCATCATGAGCGACTGAACAAGTTTCAACGTGCCAAAATCATTTTGAATACCTTCCAAAGCATGAGTCCGAGCGGAAGTCAGGAGCTGAAGCTCGCCTCTACGGCGAATCTGTTCTTTGGTGACTACGATTCGCCGAATTTCACGACTTACCGCTTTGAGACCATCTCGCTCCCGAACCCCATCTTGGTGAGACAATTTGCCTTGATGCGCCCCGAAGCCGACGTGGATGCGATTCTTGAAGTCACCCAACTCAGCAACGGCACGATCAAGGGTGAGTGGCAGTCGAAGATGTTTGGGCGAGTAGGAACCTTCGAGATGCGGAAGTCGGGGCCACCCCCGATTCCCGCAGACGCGGAACTCATGAGCGACTTCAGCGGACTCTACAAAGCCCCTGAATGGGACCTGAATCTTGCGATCTCGCTGGGCAGAACCCCCATTAACTCAAACAACCCCTTTGATCCCCTGAAGGTGGCCGGATACCTGCGCGCTCCTATGTTTACCGGAAAAATGCCTATCACGGCCTCAACCTACGATTTCTATACGAATCGTATGGCGCTTTCTTACGGCGACGACGGCATTTTGGTTATTGAGCCTAAGGGTAATGGCTCCGTGAACGTGCGAAGGATTAGCAACGTTTACGGAAGCCCTCTGCAAAACTTCAATTTTGAAAACTTCATTCAACGATAAGGAGATCAAGAAAATGAAAACCATGATTCGCTCTGTCCTCAAATCCAGTGCTGTCGCCGTGAGTCTTATGTCGGCTCAGTCGTATGCTACCGACTCCGTTCAAGGCACCTATAAGGCCGTGCTTCGCCATGAAGCTACGGGCTTCTACCAGTACGCGCTCTTCACGCTCAGCACGGTTCAGGCTGGTGGCGGGACACTTAAGATTTCGGCCAACGTGCGCATCGTTTACGGCGATTGGGACTCCAACGAGTTTCTCACCTACGACTTCGCCGATGTACCCATGAACATTTTGACCCGTCAGATCAGCATGCGCGATCCGGTGAACGACGTAAGCTTTGTTGGTCAGTTGGGCGATGGCGAGATCAAGGGCGACTGGTATTCCTCGTCTGTGGGGCGCGTAGGCGGCTTCCAGGCGCTTAAGAATGCCGATCCCGTGCCTCCGGCCGGCATGCAGCTTGTGCGCTCGATTACGGGCCACTATCAAGGCAAGTACAAGAACACAAACCCTCAATCGAACCTTCCTGAAAAAATGGCGCTATCGCTGGTAACTACGCAAGAGATGGCAACAGGTCGGCCGGTTCTTCTGATTTCCGGAAACCTTCGGATGTACCTCGGTAGCTTTGATTCGCTTGAGTACTACGAGACGCCGCTCAAGGACGTTCAGTTCAACTTCTACAACCGCTACCTCACCGTGAAGACCCAGGAGTACGGCTTGACGCTTAAAGGCTTACTGAGTCTCGATGGCATCTTCACTGCCGATGTCTTTGCCGATGGCCTCGGTAAAGTTGGCACCGTCCAACTGAAGGTCGTCCAATGAAGCGGCTTTTACTCTTAGCAACCATTTCCCTGGGGGCTTGCTCCCAGGGAAAAATCAGCGAGCGCGACATGAAGCGCCAGCAACAGCAAGATCAGGCGAACCTGAAGCGTCAGGAGCTTTCAACTGTTGCTGGTAAATATACCGGGGAACTGAAAAATCCGGCCGACAATGTGGACATGGATGTTCTTCTCAATTTGGAAGTTAAGGATCTCCCCGAGTCTACGGGCGAGGGAGTTGACCCTGTGCTCGTGCCGAAGATCGTCGGAACACTTCGGATCTACGCGGGTGCTGCAGGTGGAAACGAATTCTGGGACGCAGCCATCGTTGAGAGCGAGTACAAGCCCGCGCAAAATCTGATCTCCCTGGTCGTCGAACAGGATCAAATCGGTCGCATGATTTTGCAACTCGACTCCAAGGACGAGGGAAAAACCTTAAGCGGTACCTGGAACGCTAGTGCCAGCGGTAAGACCGGAACGGTGCTTGTCACCAAGGAAGGAAGTGCATCATGAAGAGCACTTTGAATACTAAGATCATTTTCACTTTAATCGCCGGTTTCGCGGCGGGGACTGCGCTCGCTCAAGAAGATAAGCCCATTACCGATGAGCCGACGTTTAGGCAGATTTTTCGGCAATCGGTTGAAGAAGCGGCCTCGCTAGAGTCCGTGCGTAGACGAGATGCGTTTACGATCGAAGTTGGGGCTGTGCTTACAAGCCCCAATGAGCTCACGCTAAGTAACAAGTATTTTGAAGTGCCCCACGCACGCTCGGGAACAAATCTTCCGGGAGTACAGTTTGGATTTTCCTTCGGGATTGTTTCCAACTCGCGATTTAGGCTCGGAGGCATTGTCACGACGGGTTACTCGTATGCTCAATACGTCGGAAGGGCCAAGTCGCTTAAGACGGGATATGAGTCAATGGATTCCCTCCGCCTTCAGAGGGTACCTCTTCTTCTCGGAACGCGCGCTACCTACGATGCGGGCCCTGTTGCGCTCTTCGTTGAGCCTGCCCTCGGCGTTCAATGGCTAAGCCAAGCGGGTTATCTGGATGGCGTCTCCCAGAACTTCTGGGTTCCGACTGCAGCCATTACGGGAGGCATTGTGTTGTTTGACCAAACCTCCCGATCGAGTTCTTGGTTTGGCGGTGTTCGTCTCGCGGCAGGAATCGAGCGTAGCCTCGGGTCCGATCAGAAAATCGATATGAAGCAATTCGAGGTAGGCATCAGAGCACGCCTTTAAGACGTGCTGAATTGGAGGGTCCGTTATGAACATCCACGCAAAAATGCTCTTGCTGGGTATGGGATTGAGCCTTGGAGGTGCGGTGCAAGCTGCCGAGCCAACGTGTCCTACGTCCTACGCCAATGCGCAGGATGTTTTTAAATGTGCGCTCGCCAATCACCCATATTTGATTCGGGAGCGTAGTCGCCTCAAGCAAGGCGAAAAACTTCTGGATATTGCCTCAGCTCTGCCTAATCCTGAACTTGAGGCACGAATTGAGCATCAAGACGCTTCGGGGCAGAGTTCCGTGGCTACCGACGTGACTCTGCTTCAGCCTTTAGAGCTTGGGGGGAAACGCGGCGCACGTCAGCTCAAGGCCAAAGCTGACAAGATGTCACTAGCCTCGGAAGCCGTGTCAGTTCAGGAGCAAGTCGCGTTGCAAACGATCACGGACCTCTACAGACTCCGGCAGCTTCAAGAAGAACTGGAACGCGTTCAGGAGGCCCTTAGGACCTTTGATAAGGTTTCGCGCCAATACCGCGAGCGCGGGAGACTCACGCCCGAACAGCAGATTTCGCTCTCAGTCTTTCGCATGGCGGGGTCGGATTACAAAATTCGTGAGAGCCTTCTCGAAGCCGAAATCATTGAGCGTGTGCGTTCTCTTGAATTTGCGACTGGTCGCAAGTTTGAGATTACCGCGAAGCTTCTTCCGATCTACAAAACCAAATGGCCCGAAGTTATTCCCGCAGGTGACGGAAAAGAGGGTTCCGAGGTGCTTAAAGCCAAGGCGGAGCTGACGGTTGCCGGTGCTGAAGTTGAACTTGCCGATTCCGATGCGTGGCCCGACCTACGCGTGGGGCCTGCATTTTCAAACTCGGGAGAAGGAGCAAATAGCCAGCAGACCTTCGGCATCATGCTCAGCATGCCGATTCCAATTCTCAATCGGAATGGAGGCAAGAAAGAGCACTCGCGACTCGGTATTGAAATGGCTGCCCGAAATTTCGAAGCCGTCCAAAGCCGAGTCACGAAAGAGCGGGCCAATCTTGTGGATCGCTACCGCCGGGCGGTTGATTCGCTAACGCGTGCGGGATCGGGGCTTAACATCAACCAGGAGCACGCTAAGATCGAGTCGTTTATGGAACGCGGGATCGTTCCGAGTGCGCTGGTTATTGAATCTCATCGGCAGCTCATTGATTTCATGCGCAGTAGGCATGAACAGGAAATTGCAGCTCTTGAGGCGCTCTGGAAAATCTACGCCATCGACGGAAAAATCGAAGAAAGGGAAATCTAATGAAAAAATTACTTCTAATGACGCTTGTATCACTTCCGGCGTTTGCCGACGGTTGGTGCCCGGATGTGAAACCGGCACAGGAAATTCGCGTAAAGCCGAAGCACAATTACACCGCAAGCTTGAAGGGCGGGGAGATTCTAAAGCTCGTGCTCGATCAAAGTAACGGACGACTTTGGTCGTTCGAGAGCTACCCGGAGAACTTGGTCGAGATGACGCCCGAAGGGTGCCCCGATCCCAACAACGTCGAAGACACGTGGATTTTCTTCACCGCCCTAAAGGATGTCGAAGGAACTGGTGCGATTGAGCTGAAGACCAAGATCAGCGATGGCGACCCGGACATGAGCCATGCCGATTCAAGCCGGATCGATGTGACGGTTACAGAAGAAGCTCTTTCCTTTGTATTTCGACAAAGAAATCTTTTTGAGGAGTCGAAGATGTCTCGAAATAATTGAACGGTCCGAATCGTCGATAAACTATGCTCGCAAGGCAAAGCCAATTCCTTTGAGCATCTCGTCGAGCCGCGCGGGATCAAGCAAGAAATTATCACGGTGGCTACCCTGAATGGTGAAAACGAGTGGAAGCCATCAACGGTGCCGATATGAGAGTCTCGATTATACGATCATCAAAAACTACGGGCTTGCTCCTCTTTTGGAACGGGAAGGGGCAAGCCAGTGCGCATACTTCATTGAAGATGGAACGGTTCGAGCGGGTATAATTAACAACTCGGCTTCGCTTGATAGCGTCGGGGTGGAGCCCAGCAAATGTTATTTGCTTTGTGTTGGCTTCTAGCCAAACCAAACGAAGGCTCTTCGTGCCAAAGAGCCCCTACGAAGGTCCGGGGTGTTTGTTACCTGATTAGCAAAAAATAGATTCTTTGCCCTGGAGCGCGGCGCGTCATATCATATACCCCACTCGGGTATATGGAAAAAAAGAAGAATACGCAAAAGAAGTGCTCACCTCGAAAGCGTGTTGAATCACGCACAACCGTCCGTGAGCAGCTTAACGCCGTCGCCACACTTAGACAGGTAAAAAAACAGCTCACTTCCCTAGAAGCGGCCCTAAAGAGGCCTGAATCGGCGGCAGTGACTCTAATCCTGCTTGATGAAACTCTTGAGGCCTTGAAGCTAGTTGAAGAGGCCGTGATCCTTCTTCGTCCTCACTGAGGTAAATGCTCCCAGCAAAATCAAGCTTTAAGGCCCGCGGCTTCTTTCGGATTATACCCCAGTAGGGTATGATGCCTCTGTGTGCGCTGGAAATTCTTTTTGCGAACTATCGGGTAACAATCCGAGAGGAACTTCGTAGAATTTTAGGGAAAGGACTCGTGGGGAGTGGCAAGCGACGAAGAGCTTATGCGCGCTTATGTAGATGGTGATTCGGATGCGTTTCGTGAGCTTTTTATGCGCTCCAAGGGAAAGGTCTACGGCTTTTTGTTTCGTCGTCTCGGCTCTCAGTCCACTGCCGAGGACCTTTTTCAAATAACGTGGCTAAAGGTTCATCAAAATCGAGCAAGCTTTGATTCGAGTCAGAAGTTCATGACCTGGCTTTTCACCATCGCTCAAAACTCAATGATCGACCACTGGAAGAAGGCCTCCACGCGCTACGAACGTGTCGACGAAGACTTAAGTAAAGACGGCGCAGGGCACAAGATGCCTGAAGTTGACGCTGAGGCCAGGCTCCTTAGCCTGGAATCAGAAAAACTTTTGCAATCAGCCATCGACAAGCTTCCCGTTGCCATGAGGGAAGCGATTATTCTCTGCGACCTTGAAGAACTTCCCTCGAAAGAGGCTGCGAAGGTTCTAAAGAAAACCGATAACTCCGTAAGGCAGAGCCTATTTAAGGGGCGCAAACTTTTGCGCGAAATGCTCACGATCCCGAACCAAGGAAAGGAGTGACTCATGGAAGCGCCGATCAAATTGTCATCCGAAGTCCTAAGCGCCATCACTGTTGCACTCAAAGAGGAAAAAATTCCTGTTCGACAGCGGATAGCCAAAGTTTTGTTTGTTTCGAGTGTGATCATGGCCGCTCTCTCGGCCGCAATTCATCTGACTCTTATTCGACAACTAGGCATGGGATGGATTTGCGCTTTCGTTGCTTGGTGGCTGATCCTAAGCGTTGCGTTCGGGGTTTACTGGAGGCCCGTGCCGCGTCTTACGATTCGAGGTGCTCTTGATCCATGGGTGAGTGCAAAGATTCTCATCTCAATGACGATTGCGACCATTCTTGAAATCCTTATCTGTCCCTCGTTTGTACTTGCCCATGAAGCTATCGGATGGGCTCCCCTTAGCTCGGTAAGTCACGCGTTTATGAGTTGGGGTGGCATGGAGGGATGTATGTTCCTTTGCGGACTCATTTTTGTTGGGGTCGGTTCAGGGTTTACATTTTTTCTTGTTAGGAAAGCCCTTGCGGGTAGCTCATCTTCTAACTTCCTAAGGGCCGTTGGAATGGTCTACCTGACGCAGCTCCCAATTATCGGCATTCAGATACTCGACGCCCAGCTTCGATCCGGAACGCCGTATTGGATTGCCGGAAGCTTAACTGCTTTGGTTTGCGCAAGACTTCTTGCAAGCGTAGTGGGGAGGAGCTGACGGGTTTGATGCTCGAGGCGGCTTAAATATTGCTCTAAACTCATTGATGCTTATTGAACGATCTACCCGAAGGTTGCTTGAGGAAATATGCCCCAAAATCCAAAGCCGTATGGAAAAAAAGACCATTCAGGTCATCACCCTTATACAAAGCTTCTTGTGATGAGTGGCCTGTCATTTTTTTCGATGTTCGGGCTTATGTATTCCATGGTGGATTCTACGGCCAACATCTACCTCAGCTTGAATCAAGTCTATATGAGCGGTCTTATGACAGGAGCCATGGTCCTCATCGAGCTGGGAGTCATGCGCGCGATGTACCCGAGCCGAACGCTCAACATGGTGGGCGCTTTGGCCGCTTCTATTGCTTTGCTGGCTTGCTTTGCTGCGATCAAGGCGCAGAGTGCAATAACCGACAAACAGTTTTTGAGATCGATGATTTCTCACCACGCGGGAGCTTTGTTGATGTGCGATAAGGCTTCGTTAGAGGATCAGGAAATTAAGAACCTCTGCCAGTCGATCCTAGCGGGGCAGAGAAAAGAAATTGAACAAATGAAGGCCAGGCTGGCCGAGCTAAACACGAAACAGTAGGCTCCCTTCGAGCCGCTTGAGGGTTACCTCGAAAGGAAAGAGCATGAAAGCGATCCAACCTAACCAACTTTTGATTCTTGGAATTGCCCTCGCCTCCTCGTCGATGGCAGCAGAGGTGGACTTGGGGTTTCGCTACAATCAAAAAGATAATATCTGTGTGAACGACAGGGGACAGGTCGGGCACAATCCGGACTTTATGGGAGAGTGCGGGATGTTGAGCGGAAAAGACCTCACGTGGGCCATTCGTACATTCCCCTGGGATGCAATGCCCGGAGCCATTCTTGATGACTCGATCCTCTATGGGGCCGACTTCACGAATTTGAATCTCATGGGTGCTTCGCTTCGTAACGCCGATCTTCGCCTGATTAGTTTAGATGGGGCGAATCTGAGTTTTGCGAACTTAACGGGTTCGCGTTTTGGAAATTCTTTTCTCTCCCGGGCCAATCTGACTGGCGCAAACCTTTCGAATCTGGATCTAAGCGATGCGAACGTAAGAATGGCTAACTTCTCGAAGGCTGATCTCACCGCGGCAAGTTTTCGCGCCAATCAAAACGTGCATCAGGCAAAGTTCGATGAGGCCAGGCTCAGTACCGCCAACCTACAAGGCGCATACCTCTACGGTGCAAGCTTTCGAAAAGCAAATCTCGCCGGGGCCGACCTTTCCCACTCACAACTTTTGAGGGCCGACCTAAGCGTGTGGTGTTCACGTAATTACTTCCGGTTTGGGCGGAAGCACCAAGGGGCCCTTGGTTCGTGTTATGAGCGAAAATCGCTCTAACGTTTGGAAAATGGCTTCTCGCTCAGCTGTTCTTTTTTCG
>JAFEAR010000018.1 GCA_018266335.1 Bdellovibrionales bacterium | reverse complement strand
TGGGCCCCGATTCTGCCCACGGCCTGACCGCCCACTTTGAGGCGCAGCATCGTCTGCGCACCAAAATGCGTGAAGCTCGAATCTCCTCGCTCGCATCGGCCGAAATCCTGAGATATTCGGGTAGCGAACTCAATCGCGAGCACCTGCTTGCCATGGGAAGGACTATCATCGCGTCATGGGAATCCAAAGACCCGGGCCTTTTTTTGCGGCCCTGAACGAACGCCTGCCCGAGGTCACATCTCTGCTCGCGCGGGAGACTTCGAGCTGCGGTTATCCCGTTTATTCTTCGCTCGACATTCGCGATGCCGGTTGGAAAGTGGCCGCCGTAGACGTCAATTTGTTTCCGGCCGGATTTAACAACCTCACCACCGAAGATCGCGCACGCGCCGCTAAATTCATGCGCGAATTTTTATCCGCCAAGCTCATGATCACCGGCCCCTGGCGCATTGCCGTGGTGCCCGAAGCGCACACGAGCAACATGGGCTACCTAGAGAACTTGGGCGGCATTTTAGGCATTCTGCGCGATGCCGGCTGCGAACCGCGTCTCCTGTGGCCGGGCGAGCCCATTCCGAAGCCCTGGAAAATTAAAACTCCCTCGGGCGTAGAGCTCGAGTACTTGCCCGCCGCGCAGGCCCTCGATGGCGCGCAGGCTTTGCTGCTAAACCACGACCTCAGCGGCGGCATTCCCAAAGTTATTCAGAATGTGCAGCTCCCCACCTTCCCGAGTTCTCGTTTGGGTTGGTACCGCCGGCGTAAATCCAATCACCAACAAATCGTGGACGCGCTTCTAGAAAAACTGGCCCGCCAGTTAGATTTTTTTGACCCGTGGTACTTTGCTCCCAAATCGATTCTTTTGCCTTCGGTAGATTTTAGCTCCGACGCCGGCCTCGATGCCGTGGCCACCGAGGCGACACGCATGATGGAGGGACTGCGCCGCGAGTACGATGCCCGTGGCATTGAAGACTCTCCGCGCATCTTCATTAAGAATGACGCCGGCACCTATGGGCTAGGCGTGGTGAGCGTGAAAGACCCGGCCGACATTCGCGATGGCGGACGCTGGCTGCGCAACAAAATGCGCAAGGGCAAAGACTCCGTCGCCGTTTCGCAAGTGATTCTGCAGGAAGCCATTCCCACGGCTCTCCATTACCAAAAAGTTCCTGGCGATCCGGCCTCTACGGTGGCTGGCGAACCCGTGCTCTATTTGGTCAACGGTTTGCCCGTAGGCGGCTTCTGCCGCATTCACGAGAGCCAAGGCGCTGACGCTCGGTGGGAGAATTTAAACCAGCCGGGATCGATCCTAGAGCCCCTGGCCTGCGACAAGGCTCCCGGCTCGGCGCGTCCCTTCCCTAAACCGCGAAATAGCAGCCCCTGCGAACAGATTGGCACCGGTCAAATTTATTCGTTCGTAGCCCGACTCCATGCCACCGCCGCGGGACTAGAAGATTGTCCCTAAGCGCTAAGGCGTTATACTGGGAGGATGAACACTCCCAGCCTGGCTACCGAGCGGAGGCATCCGCGCCTCGTCGTGGAACGCGGATTTCAATTTAAATTCACTCTACGCATCTGTCTCATCGCCAGTGGTGTGTTCCTTTGCTTCGGCGGCGCGCTCTTGTTCATCATCAAGATGAACTACGAAATGCTCATTCAGAACGCACTGCTGGAAATGCCCGAGATGGTGTCTAAGCTCCAACGCGAATTCCGCTTTCTTTCGCTCGCCATCGTCACGGCGTTTATTCTGATGACGGGGGTGATGTTTGGATTGGGTCTGGTGCTCACCCAACGCTTGGCTGGCCCCCTCTTTGCCTTTCGTCGGCAACTGCGAGAATTTGCCGAGGGCAAACGCCCCGTGCGGCTAGCGCTGCGTACGGGCGATGAATTTGCATCGCTAGCCCAAACCTTCAATCACGCCATGGAAAGCTGGGAGCACCGTGCCTCCACCCGCGATGAATCCATTCGGCACGCCTTAGACGCCATCGCCCACGGCGACAAAGACCGCGCCACTCAGGCCTTGCAAAAAGCCCTCCAGCACTAAGAGCCTATCCGAAAGCAAAAGCCCCGGTAACCTTGCGGCTACCGGGGCTTTTTATTCACTAAGAATCTATTCGCTTAGGCGTTGCCGCTGCGAACTTCGACGGCGTCGATCAGCTTCTCAATGTTCGTCAGCTGGGTGCTGAGATTTTGGAGCTGGTTTTGCGCCGCGTTCAGAACGTCACGGCTGGTGCCGGGGTTCTGCGCGCGAACGTCGATCGCACGTTTGAGGTCTTCCGCTGCACGCTGGGTGATTTGGAAGGCACCGCGGAGATTTTCCGTGGAGTTGGCGAAAGCTTTTTCGAGGTCGGCTTTTGCGCGACTCAGAACGCCCGTGCCAGTTTCAGCCGTTTTAGCGAGGAAGCCGGAGAAGGTTCCGCCACCAACTTGAATGATATCGCGGAGCGTACCCACGGGAATCGTCACTTTGGACCTCTTTTGTTTTTCGAAAATGATTTGGGTAAGAGTGCTGGACGTAATGTCTTTTTTGGTGCGGTTATCGACCACCACCACGTCTTCGCCGCGCATAATCATCTCGGCGATTTCGTCGAGCGTTACGTAGCAGCTTTGGTGCGTGTCGTAGAGTTTACGGTTTTGGTAGCGTTTGATGATCTTGGCACCTTTGCCAGTTTCCATCGAGGCCGTCGTGTTCGTGGTACCGGTCGTCGTCGGAGCCGACGTGGTGCCTGCACCCGTAGCCGACGTCGTCGTCGCTGTGTTGTTCCCTAGAACTTCCATGTTGTTTCCTTCCATCATGACTTCATCCCCCTCATGAATTGCCTTTTATATTGCAACGTTCCAACTAGTCAGAGTTATGTGCGATCCACTTCCCTGTGACAAGGCCTGCGGTTTTTTTTTTGCCCCGCCATAGCCTCAAGAAGCTTTCTTCGAATCGTCCCCCTGGCGCTTCTTTTTGATCACATTCAGCAGCTTTGGCATCGCCTCAAAGGCGAACAAACCAACCAAGACTGCCGCGACCACAAACCACTCTTCTGCTTTCATAGTCACCTACTTAATGCGTCTAGTCATAAGACATCCCCTTGTCAACTTAGGCGCTTAACTGGCCCTCATTAGACACACGGAATCAAAAAAGGGTTAATCAAAAAAAAGCGCTACTGATTCTTCTGGGCCATTTTGCCGATCAGCTGCAATTCGGCCAGGCTTAGGCCCGTCTGGCGGGCGACCTCGCGCTGGTCAACCCCGCGAGATAATAGGACATCTGCCTTTTCGTAGGCATCCAAAGGCGAGGCCTGAGTGCCCGGCCGAAGCTCGGGACTGCTTTTTTCGGTCAAAGTGGACAGGGGCGAACCCAGGGGGGTGTTCAAAACGGGGGCCGCCGAAGTGGTGGCCACGGCGGTGCCGGTGGTCGTGGCTGGAACCGAAGTCCTTTGGTCATTGGTCAGCAGCAGATCCACGGTGGTGGCGCCCACCGGAACTGGCTGCGTGCGAAGGGTCTCGTGAGCCGAGCGACCACTCCGCCGCCGCGACAGCAAGTAATTCACGGCCACACCGGCCATAACCAGGTCGAAGATCAATTGAAACACCCAAAGTGCCATCTTTGACTATTGTATGCCTTTCGGAGCCACGGGCTGCGTCAATAAATTAGCGGGGCGCGGAGGGTACAGGGCCTGCTGCATATAACTTTGGACTTCGCGCTTTTTATTCACCACGTCCTCGATAAGCCGCGGCTCCACCCACCCCTTTAGAGTGCTCCGGATTTCGCCATCGCTCACCTTGCGCATCGATTCGTAGAGACCGGGATTTTGGTAAGCCGCTTTGGTGCGCGGAAGGCCGTGGTAATGGCCCGTCGTGCCAGTGGCCTCAAAGGTGAGTCCGTGATCGATGCCCACCGCGCGGCCCTCAAAATTCAACCAGTTTCCTAAGTGACGATCCCGATTGAAAATAATGTAGTCCAACAAACGCATGGCCGACTCGTTGGTGGTTTTGGGATTCAGCTCGGGGTCCGCCGCACCCTTTACGAAGTATTGCAGAGATCCCTTCATGCCCTGAATCGTGCGCGGCACCGTGGGCGGCACGACAAAAGTACCGAGCAAATTGTCCATGCGGTAGGCAGCAATTTCGTGCTGGGAATTAGAGGCAAAGCAGTTGTTGATGCATTTTTTCCGCCAATACTCGGGGTCCGGTTTGAAAACCCCATGCAGGCCGTTGTCGAGGGCCACGACGTAAGTTTCGGTGAGGTTTTCGTTATCGATGCTCAACAAGGGACCCACCACTTGGCCAGTTTGTAGCTGCTGTTCCACTCCCGCTAACAACTTACGAGCGTCGTCCACGCGGCCGGCATCGGCCAGGACCCAAGCAGCCTCGGTGGGGCGAGACTCCGCTAAGTAACGATTAAATTTGGGATCGGCGGAACTGACCCGCGGGAGCAAAGCAAGCAGGGTCCGAAGGGGGCCTTCGCAGTTGATAGCCTCGGGCTGCGCTCCTGCGGAAAGAACAAAGCAAAGGCTCAGAACCCAGAGCAGCGCAACTCTCCATATCTTACGCTGCGGGTTCATGACTTAACTTCAAAACACGTCGTCAGGAACGGTTTCGTCCTTCAGGCTCGACACCGGCTTCTGCGCCATCGAAGCATCTTCTTCGTCACGGCTATCGCGCTCGATGTTCGCGAGGAAGGCTTTGTCCGGGTTCGTGATTTTCGGCGAAATGAACATGAGCAGTTCGGTCATGTTCTCGGTGATGGAAGTGTTGTTGGTGAAGGCAGCTCCGATAACGGGAATATTCCGGAACCACGGCAGGCCAATCACGTCCTTGGTGCTGTCCGTGGTGTAAATGCCGCCGACCACGATGGTCTTCCCACTTTCTACGAGCACCTGCGTCTTAGCTTCGCGCGAGTTCTTGCTACCGGGAGAGTTAGGCACCGGCGTCTCACGTTTGAGGGTCAAATCCATGAGCACAAATCCATCCGAGGTTACCTGAGGAGTTACCTGCAGTTCGAGCTCGGTATTGACGGCCGTGGGCGGAACGTAAACGGCGGATCCCGCCGAACTCGGCGCGCCGGTGGGCGCCACGAGCACGAGTACGGAGTCCGCTTGCTTCATCGTAGCGGTAGAGTTGTCCTGCACCATCACGCGCGGACTAGCGATGGTCTTAATGCGCTTTTCCTCTTCTTCGGTCGCCAGCACGGCGCGAATCGAACCCCAGCTGCCGAGACTACCGATGGAGGCATCCAAACGATTGTTCACGGCATTCGGTGTTTTACCGATGTCCACGAAGGAACCCGCGGCCGGTACCCCGCGCGGCAAAGTGTACTGCCAGTTGATGCCCAAGCTCTTGGTGAAAATGCGGTTGGCCTCGACGATGCGACCCTCAACGAGAATCTGCGCCGTTTGGCGGTCGATCGATTTGATGTAGCGCGAAATTTTTTCCAGGGTCTCGGGAATATCCGTCACCACCAACGTGTTGGTTCGTTCTTCCACACTGATCTTGCCGCGCTTGGTGTTGAAGTCAGCCACGTTGCCCTTCACCTTGGCCGCCTTGGCGTAACTCAAAGCATAGAGCCGCGTTTCGACTGGAATCAGGTCTTCCGACTTCGAGGCCGACTCCACCGCCGCGTTGATTTCATCGCGGAGATCCTTGATGGGTGCAATGCGATACACGTTGCCAAGTTTTTGGTAACCCATGCCCGCGTTCACAAGAATGATGCGCAGAACTTCGTCCCACGGCGTATTGCGCACATTAAAGGTGACCTTCTTGGCCGAAGTGCCTTCCGTGGCTAGCACAAAGTTTTTACCCGAAGCTTGCGATAAAAAATTAAGCACGTCCTGCAACTCGGCGTCCTTCACGCGGAAACTGATTTTCTGGCCCGTCGACGGCATCTTCGTGGTGACGGACAAGAAAGTCTCGGGAATTTGCACCTGCGCGGCCGAACGACTCTTAAAGATGGTGGAATCCGTCATGATGGGGAAGTCCACAATCAAGTCGTTGCCGTTCTTCATCACGGTGGGATCCGCAAACTGCCGCAGCTGAAAAAGCACCTTCACGGTGGGCTGGCTGCCCGCTTTAGCCTCGAAAGCCTGTACGAGAGCCACGGGACCATCGAACTCACCGGTGTCGAGCGCGCGCTTGAGCACCGCGCGACTCAAGTTCATGTTGCGCAGTTCGAGAATGATTTGCTTGCGCTTGGAGCGCAGCTCGCGTGTCCAGTCCATCACGCGGTTCCCCTTTAGGGTCAGACGCACGCGATCGGGCAACTGCCGGAAGTCCATGCTGGTGACTTTGCCCGTAGGTTCAGCTTCCACACCCGTCAGTGCAGCCACGGGCGGCCCCTTCTTGGTGTCAGTCTTGTCATCAAGCGTACGAAGCTCCTGCTCAAGTCCGGCGTCGGATTCCTTACCGTTAGCACCGAGCGATTCCACCGCATCGTCAGCAGGCGGCGTATCGTTGGGAGGAGGAAGCGTAGCATCCGCAGTCTTCTCGGCCGCTTTGTCCTGGGCGTTTTCCTCGGGCTTGTCGGCCAGCATTTCCTTAGCGGAGTCGGTAGCTTGGTTAGTCTTGTCCGTTTTATCGGCCGCCGTTGCCGGCAAGTCGTCTGCAGGTAAATCGTCGAGAGGATCGGTGGCCTTGGCAGCATCGCCCGCTTTAGCGGTATCGGTTGCGGGCGTTTCTTTGGGCAGAGAATCCGTTTTGCTAGCTTTGTCGGCCGCACTCGACGTTGCCTCGCTGCTTGCAGATTTTTTAGTCGCGCTGCCCTTCGATTTCATGCCCGTGAGGTCGTCGGAGGGAACGTCGTCCAGGGCATCGAGTTCGTCTTTGAGCTCTTGCGCGCGCACCGGACGCACCACGTAATGAGTGGTCAGGCCAAACGTGATTGCGGCAAGCGCGGCCCACGTGGCGAGCGAGCGAAATTTAAGTGGACGCATACAGGTTCCCCCTCAGTACATTATAGCGATCGTTCTGCTACCCGCGTGCTCCGTGAGCGCCGCCGATTTGACGCTCTTCACTGCGCAATGACGAGATTCGTGTAGCTCTTTTTGGTGCGGCCGCGAAAATCTAGGAAAGACTCTACGACCACCACTTCGGTAGCGGTGATTTTATAGACTCGGCCATTATGACGACCGATGTCGTCGCCAATTTGCACAATGTGCGTCTTTCCGTTCGGCAAAACCAGCATGGCCTGAGGCGCGCCGAGACCCGTCAAAATTGCGACGAGATTGATTTCATTTAAATCGAAACGACGCAGCTCATTCGTTGATGCTTTCTTTTGCTCGGGAGGGCCTTCAAACGGATCGCGTTTTACGTGAAGAGGATTGAAGGTCCAAGTATCGCCCGATTTTTCGGTTGCTTCCTCGGGCGACCCCGAAGGCGCCGACTGCGCGCGCGCAAATCCGACCCCGAGCGCAAGGCTCAGAACAAGACCCTGGCGCAAGCGCAGAAGTCCGGCGCACTTCATCTTTAGGCCCCCTTGCCTTGCGCTCCCCGGTTGGCGGTTCCGGGTTTGGGCACGACCGGCGCGGCTCCAGCGCCACCCGCAGGCGGGGTCGGAGCGGAAGATTTAGGCGCTCCCGGAGCAGGAGGCGGAGGCGTCGCATCGAGTTTGTCTTCGATCGAATAGGTCACCAGACTCGCAGTGGCGTTGATCAAACTCACCGACCGATCCCGCGAAGTTGGAGTGTCGAGCGATAGTTTCTCGGCCACCACCGCGCGCTTTAGATTGGCCGCGGTATCGAGAAAACTCATAATCTGAACGTAGGTGCCGCGAATTTTAACTTCGATCGGAGTAGTCACTACAAACTCTTGCCGCTTCTCCGGCTGCGGTTTGAAATTATGAAATTCCAAGCCCGTGCGATCGGCCGTATCCGCCAGATCCTTGAGCAGCTGCGGAATATTCGGGCTCGTGGGATACTTCTGGCGCGTCATTTCGAGTTTGTCCGAGAGAGCTTGAAGTTCGCGCAGCTTCTCTTCTTTTTTGCGGCGGAAGTCTTCAGCCTTGGAGCTCTCGCGTTTGAAACCCGCCAACTGCCCCTGCTTAACTTCCTTCTGATTGACGAGCGGTTCCCACACGGATTGCTGCCAGTCGGTGTAATCCATGTACGCCAAACCACCACCGATGATGAGCCACAGAATGAAGGGGACCTTGGCGAGCCGCAAAATAATTCTCATAGCGGCACCACCTTGGCATTGAGCGAGAAGCTACGCACATCGGAAGGCCCCTTGTTCGCTTTGGGATCGCTAGCCGTCGAGGCATCACGCGACGAAGTTTCGACCAACTGCCAGCGAGGAAAGAACACTGCGCCTTCTAAACGGCGCATGAACTCGCTAACGAGTTGGAGGCTAGTGGCATTGCCTAGTACTTCCACCTTTTGCTCCGTGCGCGTATCGAGGTTCATTTTTGCCAGCCAAATATTGCTTGGCATTTCGGACACAATAAAATCCACCATCCGCACGGCCAGATTGCGGTTTTTACCGAGCGACTCGATGATAGCTAGCTTGCGTTGCAACTCGGCCATTTGCCTTTCGTAAGCGTCGGCCTCTTGCGCCAGACCTTTGAGCGCATCGAGTTTCTTTTTCTCTTCGGCAATTTGCTGATCGAGTTTGTTCACTTCCACGCGCAAGGCTGCTTCTTTGCGACTAGTAAAGTCGCGCACGAAGGAGCGCATAAAAAATCCTGCGCCAATACTTGCCACCATCAGGAGAATGCGAATGCGATCGCCAGAACTTATTTCAATGCTGGAACCGCCACTGAAGGTGGGCATATCCATGCCAAAGAGCTTGCCGCGGGAACCGGCTCCGGGACCGACTCCAGTTTTACGTTCTTTGAGTCGTTTAACTAGGTTAACGCCGGCCATCGCTTAACCTTTCCTACAGCTAAGGGCGGCCGCGGTGACTAAGCGCGATGACCAGAGTTGAAGCATGCCGGGATCTACTTTTCCCTTGGCCTTAAAGAGCCCGGCCGTGGCGAGAGGCACAATGCGATCGCCAAAACGCTCGTCGCGCAGCGACTCCAAGAGGCCAGGTGTTTGCGAGGCCCCGCCAAAGACGAACCATTTAGAAATCGTGGCCGTGGCGTCTTGCGATACAAAAATATCTTCGCACTGTTGCAGCTCGGCCTTCCACGATTGAAAGGCGTGAGCGAGCGCGTCCTGGGCTTCCTGCGGGATGCCGGTGCCATCTTGAATTTTAATGGCTTCGGCGTCCTCAAAGCTAAGTCCCAGTGCCTGCGCGAGCGACTCCGTAAAGGCATTGCCGCCCCACGGGAACTCGCGCAAATAAACCACATTGCCCTTATGTCGCACGGAAACGTGCGTGGCCGAGGCGCCAATGTCCACGAGCGCAATGGCTTCGTTCGGGGACGAGGGTGTTAATCCATCTAAAAAATCGCCCACCGCGAAGGCGTCGATATCCATGAGATTCAATTTGCCATCGCAGTTTTCGATCAGGTTGGTAAGCATTTCCGCATCTTCGGCCCGCACCCCCACCAACAAGACATCCCATCCGGCGGTGCCTGCGGGTGCGCCCGGAACATTGTTTCCTTCGCCCAACAAAACGTGATCCACGAGAATCGTTGAAACATCTACCGGAAAAACTTGCTCAGCTTCCCAACGTACTTGGTCGGGGATTTCTTTTTTCGGGATTTTCGGAATAACTACGCGCTTGGTGAGCACCCCAGGGCCACGCACGGCCGTGGCGAGCAGAGGCTTACGTTGGCCAATGGCGGACAAAGCATTACGAATTCCGTCCGCAACCGCGTCCGGATTCAAAATTCCCCGATCATCCATGGACCGAAACGGCAAAGGCACCACGACGAATTTTTCCACTGCAAAATCCGTCTTGCTGCGCGTGCCCGAAATTATCTTTACGGAACTCGCGCCCACATCGATGCCAATGAGTTTGCTGGTCCCTCCCCCAAATAAACCCACGATATTTAAAGTTTAAGTGCGGCGCTGCAAATGAGCAACCAGGCGTAGCGGCGAACATTTGGCGGGAAGGGCCGATTTAGAGAAAAATCAAAGGTGCCCAAGGCACTGCAAAATCCAAACGGCGTAAGCACCCGCGGCTAAAAAAGGACCAAAGGGAATCGCCGTCTGCAGCCCATCCTTCGAGGTCCGCATAGCAATGATCCCCACCGCTAAGCCCGTGAAGGACGCCAAAAGAATGACATAGGGAGTAGCCAGAATACCCAACCAGGCACCAAGCCAGCCCATCATTTTCACATCACCAAAGCCTAGACCCTCAATGCCCTTGAAGCGCTCGTACACCCAAGCGAGCAAATAGAAGGAACCAAAACCAAAAAGCGAGCCGAGCACGGCCAGTTCCCACGAAGGACTTCCCCATAGAACGGCCGCCGCCAAAGCCACTCCCCAGTTACCCAAAGAAAAACGGTCCGGAATAATGCGAAACTCAATATCGATAAAGACAATCGCAACCAAAGAGAGAGTGAAGTACAGGACCTTCACCAGCTCCGCCCACCAAGCCCAGCCTTCGACGGGCAAGGTGTTGGACTGTAAGAAAGCCAGGTAAGTCGCCACGAAACATATCGCCGTAGTGACTTCGATGAGCGGATAGCGGCCAGAAATATTCATGCCACATTCCGCACAGCGACCACGCTGCAAGATATAGGACAACAGTGGAATGTTATGCCGCGGGGTGATGATTTTACCGCAGCCGGGGCAAGCGCTACGACGGTGCGAAAATAATCCCAGAGGAATGTCGCGAGGAATTCGATAGCACAAAACGGTAGCAAAGGATCCAAAGCAGAGTCCCAAGATGAAAACGTACAGAGCCCCCAACCAAACGGGCAAAGTCATAAATCCATCCGATCGAATCGGCGCAGTGCTGCAAGGCTCAGCAACAAAAACCACAATCCCGCCAGCAAGGAGAGCTCCAGCATAACCCCAAACGAAACGTACGGTCGGTAGCCAACGAGCACGCGCAAATCAAACCATTCGAGCGGCGGCAAGAACTGCGAGAGTTTCAGAACCGACCGCACTCCAAAGTCGTCAATGTAGCGCTTGGTTTGCGGATCGGTGAAAATACGTTCAATCGCTCCTACACTATGCAAAAAGGCCTCGAGAACCAAGGTCGCAGTAAAGGCCAAAACCGGGCGGATAAAGAGAGACAAAAGTGCCGCTGCGGCCGCTAGCACCAACATTTCCATGCTCACGATCCATTGGGATTCAAAGGGCAGGAGAGAAATTGGATCGCCCAAACCGAGCGCCCCTGCCACCCAGGCCACCACAAACCAAACAAAACCCAGCGCGACCACTCCGAGCCACAAACCCAGCAGCTGGCCCAACATCCAAGCCCCTCGGGGAATGCCCGAAGCAATGAGCAACGGCAGGGTGCGTCGGTTACGTTCGTCGGCCACGGCATGCGAAGCCAAGTAGCTCATGAGCAAGCTTTGCAGTACAAAACTCGCGCCCAACACGAAATCCCAAAAAATTTTTTGCGGTTTCAGATAAGAAACGCGGGCGAAGAGGAGAGAAATAAGTGCCGCCAAAATGCCCGCCACCAGCGAGGCCCAACCCAAACGCTGGCGCCACAGCAAGCTAAAGCGCAAACGAGCCACCTGCACGAGTGATTCAAAAAAATCAGGCCCGTTCATGCGGAACCCTCGGCGAAATATCTTGCTCCGTCATGGGATCGTCATCCCAGGGCTCCGAGCTCCGATACCGACGTACCAGGTCTTCTAGAATCTTTTCCGTAGCG
>JAFEAR010000189.1 GCA_018266335.1 Bdellovibrionales bacterium | reverse complement strand
TTCTTCAAAGGACCACAACACAGACCAGAGAGTAAAGACTGATTCGCCTGATGCTGTGAGCATTTTCACTTCCAGCGGCTGGCTCGGTTTTTGTTCAATGAGCCCTTGCATGTATTCACCTACCTGGGCCTGATTGGCGGGCTCCACCAACTGTTTGAAGTTCATGCCTTCTACTTCTTCTGGAGCAAAGCCGAGCACAGTAAGAATGGCCGGATTGATGGAAAGCACGCGCAAATCCGGGCCCAGTGAGCAGATAATGTCGTTGGCGTTTTCGATAATGGCCTGCTCTTTTCGCCTTGCTTGTTTGAGCGATTGAGCCATCTGGTGAAAAGTGCTATCCAACTCCGCTATTTCGTCCTGCCCCGGCAGAGGCGGATTAAGTGGACGATTGCTGGCCAGTCTGAGGGCGTTGTCGCGCATGGTATCAAGACGACGGGTGACACCACGCAGCAGATAGGCCCCGGAAAGTCCGGTAGAAAAGAATGTTAGACCGCCTAAAACGAGAATGACCATCATGGTCAATTCCCGCAAGCTCCGCTGTTTTTCGGGTCCTTGTTCGGCTTGCAGAGATTGCTCTTCGCCAAATTTTTTGAAGTGAGTAAAAATATGACTGGTGCCCAGATTGACCAGCTCCACCCAGAGAGGCGCTCTTTCCATCGCTCCAGAGGGACCGGTTTCCATCCAGTTTTGCCGCAAGTTTTTAATCAGCTTGAAAGATTTGTTGAGGATTTCCTCGGTTTCCAGGGTCTCGTGAAGCTTTTCCGGGTCGTCTTTGACCAGAGTCTTAAGCTCTGCAAAACTGGCGCCGACGGCATCATAGCGATTGAAGAGATCCTGGTTGGAAATAAGAGGGCGATAGAAGCTGCCCTCGCCGTTATTGACACTGGCAAGAAAGAAAATTTCATTGGAAATGGAGTTGACCAGAGAAGCCAGGTGCATGGCTTTTTGCGCGGCCCTGGCTTCTTCCTCGGCTTTTTGTTGCAGCTTGGTGACGGCTGCCAAAAGACACAGTTGGAAGACAGCCGGTAAAACAAGAAGGAGGATGATCTTTTTAGAAAGAGACATGCTTTGAGGATATTACCATTTTGACAAGTCTGCTTTTGACAAGCTTGCTATAGATCTCATAAAAGGGCTTCTGCGGATAACCGCTTAAAAGCTTTCACCTGGCGGCACTTTCTCATCCTTTTGGACTCTCAGGCTCTTTAAAGCGCCTTTCGCTACTGCCTAGGATGCGGTTGTACACATAGATAAATTGCCCCTGAAATCTTGGAGGAAAAGCCCGGGCAAGTTTCCCTTTTACGTTTTAACCACTGTTTGAGCCTCTTGCTACTCACCGCCTGGTGAGCGAGTAGGGGCTCTTTTAATTTGAGGATAAATGTTTATGTCAGCAAATATTTTTAGCGAGATATTTTCCGCCTTACTTTTGCCTTGCTTTATGGTGGGCTGCCTGGCTTACATCTGTGGATCGAAAGCCGATCCCTTTTCTGCGCTGGGCACGATCATCGAAGGTATTATCACCTTTGTCTTTGATGTGGCTTTGAAGCTTCTGGAGCTGTTTCTGGAGGCTTTGCCCACTATCTGCAATTTCCTTTTGCGCTTGCTCGGCATGATCGGCACTGCCATTGCCCGTGGTGTCGTTTTGCTGATTGCCATTTTGCATAAGTAGCTGTCTGGCAAAGGACTTGACTTACGAGTAGCAGTAGTAAGTGTGCACAAAAAAATCCGCACCGGAAAAGGAAAGCTTTGTGGGCTGACCAATTCCGGTGCGGAAATTAACTTATCTGGCGCCTTCTCTTACTTGCCGTCGGCTTTGGTCAGCTCTTCCAGCTGGTCCAGGTAGCCCGTGAAGACATCCAGGGCGGACTTGATGGCGTCCGGGCTGGAGAGGTCGACACCAGCACCCTTGAGCAGGTTGATGCTGAAGTCCGAGCAGCCGCCGGAGAGGAACTTCAGATAGCGATCGACCGCCGGCTTGCCCTCAGCGAGGATCTGAGCCGAAAGCGCCGTCGCTGCCGAAATGCCGGTGGCGTACTTGTAGACGTAGAAGCTGTTGTAGAAGTGCGGGATGCGCGCCCACTCGATCTTGACCGGATCGTCGTCAGCAACGCAGGAGCCGTAGTACTTCTTGTTGAGATCCAGGAAGATCTCGGACAGCTTGTCCGCCGTCAGGGCTTCACCGCGCTCGGCCGCCTCGTGGGCGAGCATTTCGAACTCGGCGAAAAGGGTCTGACGGAAGAACGTGGCGCGGAAAGCGTCGAGCTGATGATCGATGAGGTAGCGGCGCACGGCCGGGTCCTTCTCGGTCTCCAGCAGGTGGTGAGCCAGGAGCGCCTCGTTGCACGTCGACGCCACTTCGGCGACGAAGATCGTGTAGTTGGCGTACTGGAAGGGCTGATGCTTGCGCGAGAAGAAGGAGTGCATGGAGTGTCCGGCCTCGTGAGCGAGGGTGAACATCTGCTCCAGCTTGTCCTTCCAGTTCATGAGCATGTACGGAGCGGTGCCGAAGGCGCCACCCGAGTACGCGCCGGAGCGCTTGCCCTTGTTCTCGACCACGTCCACCCAGCGCGAGGCGAAGCCGTCACGCAGCGTGTCGACGTACTCGGCGCCGAGAGGCTTGACCGCGTCGAGGATGATCTGCTGCGCCTGGGCGTAATCGACCTTGTAGTCGACCGAGCCCACGACAGGCGCATAGAGGTCCCACATGCGGATCTTGCCGCCGGGCAGCTGGCCCTGCTTGTCCAGCTCCTGGCGCTTCAGCTCCACGAAGCGATGCAGGACGGGCAGGTAGGCGTGAGCCGTTTCGATCAGGCTCTTGTAGACGGAGAGCGGCACATTGTCCGGGCCGAGCGCTGCCTCGATGGACGAGCCATAGCGGCGGGCGCGAGCACGGAAGATGTTGGCCTGCACCTGGGCGCTGTAGATGGCAGCGACCGTGTTGCGGCTCTTCTCGAAGGTCTCCATCATGCCCTTGTAGGCATTTTCGCGCAGCACGACGTCGCGGCTGTGCAAGAAGACTCCGTAGGAGCCGTGGGTGAGCTGATGCTCGTTGCCCTGGGCGTCCTTGACCATGGGGAACTGGATGTCGGCGTTGTCGAACATGCCGAAGATGGTCTGTGGACCCTGGGCGACCAGCTGCTGCTGAGCCAGGAGCTCTTCCACTTCGGGGCTGCGCACGTGAGCACGCTCGCGGTTCAGTTCGTCCAGCTGCTGCTTCCAGAGCTTGAGGGCGGGCGTCTTGGCCAGGAAGGTGTCCAGGCGCTCGGGCTTGAGCGAGAGGAGTTCCGGCGTGGAGAAGGAGACGGCGGCGGCAAACTTGGTCCAGAGACCACGAATCTTCTCTTCGCGTTCCTGGTTGGCCGTGTTGGCGGTGTCTTCGTCAGCCTTCATGCTGGCATAGACGTAGAGACGGTCGA